>JAISYE010000093.1 GCA_031297485.1 Clostridiales bacterium | reverse complement strand
CTGGAATCTGTCCCCACCAATATCAGGGCGGCGGTGGCGTCCGCTTTTGGTCTGATTGCAACCGTAATCGCCTTGGCGTCAGGAATAATACTGGGTATTTGCATCAGTATCTTTGACTTGGGAACACTTTGCATGGTTTGGGTAGGTATAGGGTTAAGTTTATCGGCGTTGCTCAATTTCCTGCTTGTTAAGGAAACAAAGGGGACCGACCTTGCGAAGGTGGAAGCAGTGTAATGGCGGTAACAAAAATGGGGAATGGGCAAATGAGGTACTAAAGGGGTCTGGGCGAAGTCTCATAGGCGTGAATTTAAGGAATGAGGAAGGTCAAAACCTTAAAACCAACGGACACTTCACCGTTAGGGGCTCTGCCCTCAACCCCCCGCAAGGGACTTCGCCCCTTGATCCCATTTTAAGGGCGGCTAGCGCAGCGTTTTTATGCGGGATACGGGGCGCGTAGGCGCAGGTGAACCTAACGGTGATTTGTCCGTTGGTTCGCCCCTACACCCCGCTTGCCACGGGGTTCACCGCGAATCGTAGGGGAGAACTGCGTTCGCCCGTCTCCCGGCAACGCACTCACATAAAAATTGTTATCCTAACGCGCAACGTTTTTATGCAGGATGCAACTTTCCAATAAAAGGGGCTGTTTATTTTTTTCTTAACACTACAGCGTGAATTCCAAAAACGACAATGCAGAAATCAAGGATTCTTCGTTGCCGCGATAAATGCGACAGACCAGCAATAAAGCCCATTTCTGCAAAATTTCACGCTGTGGTGATAACATATTTCCCTCTTAAAATCAACCCTTTTCAAAAAATTTCATATAACGGCGGCTCGCGCTCTATCCGCGCCCCGAGCAGACAGTCCACTGTGCCGGGGTTGAGCCGCTCGAAGATAATTAGGCTGTCGTCCGGCTCGCGTTCGTTAACGTGTGTTTTCAGGATTTTCCGAAGCCTGTCGCGGCAGCGCGCCACGCCGTCCGCGTCCAGCCGGCAGATGAAGACCGAGAGCTGCAGGCGGACACCAAAATCCTTCATGCATTGGTCAATTTTGCGGCGAAGCCTGTTACTTGTTATATCGTAGCAGACGAGGGTGATATTACTTGCGGTACGGCTCATAGGGTTCTCCTTTTAAAAGGGCGTTTTTAAGCGTGTTTGTATCTTCGCGGAATTTACCGCGCCACTTCGGGACACGTTCGTGGTACAACCCGCAGAATTTGCGGAAACCCTCGTCTGTCAGCCGCCAGTCGCCGTCTTTGATATGGAAGTGTTCAGACCTGATCTGATTTTTGTTGAGAAGCGCCAAGACCCACGCGTCTATGAACGGCGCGCGGAATGCTTCCATTATATCCAGGGTGAGCGACCTGCGGCTGTCATGGATGCTGTGCAGGAAGCCGATTTCAAGGTCGAAACGGTTTGCGGCCAGGCATGTCGTTATTTCATTGGATAGAAAAGCGTAGCCGAGATTAAGCAGCGCGTTGACATAATCCGGCGACGGGCGGTACTCGCGGAGTGTAAACACGGAATTTTTCAGCAGATGACGGAAACAGTCCCAGTAATATTTAGCCGATATGCCTTCAACGCCCATAACCGTGTCAATGTCGCCCGCGCCTTCCAATTGTTTGGTAAAGCCCTCAACCGCTGATAAATGCTTGTCAAAGCCCGCGTTGGTGTCGTGGTATTTGTACTTACGGACGATTGCCATTTGATTATGGATTTTAGCAGCGACAATGGCTTTCGCGATTTCAAGACGCTTTTTAAAATTCACGAACACCGCGTACTGGCTGAGCCGCAATACCGCGCCGCCGCCTTCCATAGACAGTACTCGCCCTTTGACCTTGCCAGACTTGGATTGGTAGATAACGTCAATGCCCCTGCACAGCAGCAAGTCAAGCGCGGGAGCGGTTATACTCACGCTGTCAAAGAGAACAAGGGTCTTCAGATTGTTGAGCGGGACATTGGCCAGTACCTCCCCGGAGCGGACGAGTTTCAGGTGTTCGCCTTCGCGCTTCACCGCGCAGTTCTCCTGTGAAACATACAAAGTTTCCATTTTACCCCACCTTTATAGATTGTTCCGCCGCCGGGTTTTGTAAGGGAATCCCGCGGCGTATGTGATTTGAGGGTATTCGCGCGTTCGAACAGATATTCTGTCTGATTTCTATATCTATAGAAAAAACACCGGGGTAAAATTTATGACAACTTTTATTTGCGTAGTTTTGCGGGCTTGTATAGCAAACATAAAGAAGGGAGAATCGGAATGAGGATTATACTCGCGAACGTTGGGAGTTGCCGCGGGGTGCGGGCGAACTGCGGTTCGCCCGCGGCTCCTTTGGCAAATATATTGTTCACGGGTGCAGCAGCGGCGAGGCTTAACCTGCTATCAGTATGAATGTGCCAATGGTGATAACAAGCCCGCCGATAATAGTCTTCAGGTTCGCCGCTTCGCCCAATATGATAAAGGCCAGTGCCATGCTGATGACAACGCTGAATTTGTCAATAGGCACAACCTTGGAAACATCGCCGGTTTGCAGGGCCTTGTAGTAAAACAGCCAGGACAGGCCAGTCGCAATGCCGGAAAGAGCGAGAAACAGCCAGCTTTTTTGGCTGATATTGCCCACCTCGTTGTGCCTGCCGGTGACGAACACAATGCCCCAGGCCATGACCAGTACAACGGCTGTGCGTATGGCTGTGGCCAAATTGGAATTGACGTTTTCTATCCCTATTTTCGCGAGTATGGACGTAAGCGCCGCGAATAAAGCGGATAGAATGGCATACAAAATCCACATAATATTTCCCCTCCTGATATGTGTTATGAAGGAATGTCGGGAATTGAATTCCCCTGAATTTCCACTGATTTTTATGCGCCCTGCCCTAAAATTTCAAAGAAGCCGGGGAATGAAATATCCACGCACTCCGCTCCCGTAATAACCGTCTCCCCTTGGACCGCGCTGCCCAGCACGGCAAGGCTCATGGCCACGCGATGGTCCCCGTGGCTGTGGGCCTCGGCCCCGTGTATCCGCCCCGCCCCGCCTTGCCTGCCGTTTATGATAAGACCGTCGTCGGTTTCTTCCACGTCCGCGCCAAATTTTACAAGCTCGGACGCCATAGCACTTATCCGGTTCGATTCCTTTACCTTTAACTCCTGAGCGTCCCGTATAATGGTGCGGCCTTCCGCGAAAACCGCCGCTGCCGCGAATACGGGTATTTCATCTATCATTAGGGGTATAAGGCCGCCGGAAATTTCACCGCCGTAAAGCCGCGAGCCGCAGGCCTCTATGTCCGCCACAAGCTCGCCGGAAATTTCACGCTGGTTTTCTACCCTTATGTCCGCGCCCATTGCTCGAAACGCTGTTATAATACCTGTGCGCGTTGGGTTTACGCCCACGTTTTCTATCACGGCCTTGGAACCGGGTGTTATCAGCGCGGCCGCAATAAGAAACGCCGCCGAAGAAATATCGCCGGGTACGCGCACTTCCGCGGCTTTGAGTTCTGCGCCCGGTCTTATAACCGTGCGGCCCGGCCTGTGTTCTATATCCGCGCCAAAGCGTCTCAGCATTATTTCCATGTGGTCCCTTGAGGGCTGGGGTTCGTATATTACCGTTTTACCTTCCGCGTACAGCCCTGCCAGCATAATCGCGGACTTTACCTGGGCGCTGGATATCGGCATATGATACTCTATTCCGCGCAAGGGCCTTCCTTCTATTAATATGGGCGCGCAGGCGCCGCCGTCCCATGTGTCCGCCCGCGCGCCCATCGCCCGCAGCGGCTCTATTACCCGCGCCATTGGCCTGCGCCGTATGGATTCGTCCCCCGTCAATTCGCAGGAAAATCCCTGGCCTGCCAATATTCCCGCAAGCAGCCGGATGGTCGTGCCGCTGTTGCCTACGTCCAGCGCCTTGGCCGGCTTCCTTAAGCCCCGCAGACCGCGGCCGCGGATACGGGCCTGTTTCGTCCGCGTATCCACAGCTATTTCCACGCCCAATTCCCTAAAACATCCTATGGTAGAGAGGCAGTCGTCCCCGGTCAAGAAACCTTCCGCCTCCGTATCGCCCTCCGCCAGCGCGCCCAGCATTATCGCCCGGTGAGAAATGGATTTGTCCCCAGGAACCTTGAATTTGCCCTTCAGAACGCAGGGTTTTATTATTTTATTCATATGCCGCCTCCTTGAAAATTTAGACATCCTTCTCACACTATAGCACGATTATGTGATATGTGCTATATTGTTTAAAGCCGCAAGGGAGGTGTGCGCGATGAGGTCTCTGTTTATACTTGAGGCTTTTGACAATATTTACGGCGGTGAAATTTACAAAGCGGTCTGCGAGGCGGCGGATGTATACCTCAAGCCCATGAAGCCCTGCGACATTAAGGATAATATAAAGGCGCTCTCCAGGTGCGAGGTGCTGTTCACGGGCTGGGGCGCCCCGGTGCTGGACGCGGCGTTTTTAAAAAGCGCCCCGGGTCTGAAGGCAGTGTTTTACGGGGCGGGTTCGGTCCGCGGCATAGTGACGGACGAGTTTTGGGATTCGGGCATACCCATATGCAGCGCATGGCAGGCCGGCGCGGTGCCTGTGGCCGAAACGTCCTACGCGCTTATAGTGCTGTTTCTTAAGAAAATTTTGCAATTCAGCGCGCAATATCGCGAGCAGCGCGCGCTGTTTGACATATACGCGGGGAAACCAGCCGGACTGTACGAGGGCGTGGCCGGCCTGGTATCCCTGGGCGCCGTGGGCGTGCGCGTGGCCATGAAACTTAAGGCGGCGAAGATTAAGACCCTGGCTTACGACCCCTTTATTACGCCGCAAAAGGCGCGGTTATTGAATGTGGAGGCGGTTTCCCTATTGGAAATTTTTGAACGGAGCGATGTGATTTCCTTACATACCCCGCTGCTGGATAAGACGCGGGGTATGGTGGGCGCGCGGCTCCTTGACGCTATGAAGCCCGGCGCGGCAATTATCAACACGGCCCGGGGCGCTCTTATTAACGAGGACGAGCTTGTGCGGGTCTTTCGCGGCCGTCCGGATTTAAGCGCTTTTTTGGATGTAACTTGGCCGGAGACTGTGGACGAAAATTCGCCTATGTGGGATATGCCGAATATATTCCTCTCGCCCCATGTGGCCGGCTCGGTAGGTGTGGAAGCGCGCAGACACGGGCGCATGATGCTGGAGGAGTACATGCGCCTGCTGCACGGCGAGCCGCTGCTGTACAGAGTAACGCGGGAACAGGCCCTGACAATGACATAACTATACAAACAAATTAAGGAGGATTAACATGTTAAAGCAAGCCTATGAGTTTCAAATATCGGGCAGACCGTTAAGCTGCGAAAGTTACGGAAACGGCCATATTAACGAAACGTACCTTTTAAAAGATTCCAATAATAGTAAGTATATACTGCAAAAAATCAATACCAATGTATTCCGCGACCCGGAGTCATTGATGCGCAACGTGGAGGCTGTTACCGCGCATTTTAAGAAAAACGGCGCAGGGGAAAGGGAATGTCTGACGCTTGTGCCCGCGTTAAGCGGACAAAACTGGCATGTGGACGGCGACGGGCAGTATTGGCGTATGTATGATTTTGTAAGGGATAGCATATGTCTTGAAAAAGCCGAACGCCCGGAGGACTTCAGGGAAAGCGGCGCGGCTTTCGGGCAGTTTCAGCGGCGTATGGCGGATTTTCCGGCGCAGCGGTTAATTGAAACTATCCAGCGCTTTCACGACACGCCAAACAGGTACGCGTTGCTGCGCGGGGCTGTGGCGGCGGACAGCGCCGGACGCGCGTCCGCTGTGCGGCGTGAGATTGATTTTGCTTTGGCGCGGGAGGATTACGCCGGGCTGCTTGTAAATTTGCAGGCCAGCGGCGAAATGCCGGCCCGTGTAACCCACAACGACACCAAGATGAACAATGTGCTGCTGGACGGCGTGACGCGCAAGGCCCTGTGCGTGGTGGACCTGGATACTGTTATGCCCGGCCTGGCGGTAAACGATTTTGGCGATTCTATACGTTTTGGCGCCTCCAGCGCGGCCGAGGATGAGCCGGACCTGGACAGGGTCGCTTTTGTGCCAGAACTGTTCGAGGCGTATACCGACGGGTTCCTTTCGGCGTGCGGCGCCAGCCTTACCCACTGCGAGCTTGAACACATGCGGGACGGCGCTAAAATGATGACCTTGGAAGTGGGTGTGCGGTTCCTTACGGACTATTTGTCCGGGGACGTGTACTTCCGTACCAGCCGCCCGGACCACAATCTGGACCGGTGCCGCACACAATTTAAGCTGGTGCGGGATATGGAGCGCCACTGGGACCATATGCAGAGGATAATTTTGTCTAAGAGTTTATAATACCGAAAATCTTGTCAAAAGGTGGCATTGATATGAGCCGGACAATTTTGCACGCGGATTTAAACGGGTTTTACGCCGCTGTAGAATGTTTATTTAAACCGCAGTACCGCCGCGTGCCCATGGCTGTGGCCGGAGACCCTTCCCACCGCCACGGGATAATACTTGCCAAGAACGAGCTTGCGAAGGCAAGGGGCGTAAAAACCGCCGAGACTATATGGCAGGCGTGGCAAAAGTGCCCCGAGCTTGTACTGGTGCCGCCCCGTCACGACAAATATTACGAATATTCCCTTATGGTGAACGCCATATACGGGCAGTACACCGACCTTGTGGAACCTTTCGGCATTGACGAAAGCTGGCTGGACGTGACAAACGTGGGCCATCTTTTTGGGAGCGGCGAGGAAATCGCGGATACTCTGCGCAAGCGTATAAGGACCGAACTGGACCTTACAATTTCGGTTGGCGTAAGTTTCAACAAGGTATTTGCCAAACTGGGCAGCGACTATAAAAAGCCGGACGCCACAACGGTTATTACAGAGGAAAACTACAGGGACATAGTCTTTCCGCTGCCAGTGGAGACCTTGTTATATGTTGGCAGGTCCGCCCGCCAGGCGCTTAACACGCTGGGTATTCAAACCATAGGCGGGCTGGCGAAGGCGGACAGGGGCCTCATTGCGCGCCGGCTGGGCAAGATAGGCGAACAGATTCACGATTACGCCAACGGGCTGGACCATTCCCCCGTAACCTCCGCGGCTGACGGTCAGGGGATGAAGTCTGTGGGCAATGGCATGACCTTTCGGCATGACCTTGCCGGCTGGGAGGAGATTGCGTCCGCAGTGGCGTTTCTGGCGGACGAGGTGGCCTACCGCATGAGACGTTACGGCGTAAAATGCAGAACCATCTCGGTAACAATAAGGGCGCCGGATTTTAACAGCATTTCACGTCAGAGAACCTTGGGCACTCCCACCAACCTTACCATGGAGGTGCGCGACGTGGCTTTACAGATAATAAAACAAGTTTGGAACGCGAAAAAATTAATCCGTATGCTGACTATCACCGGCAGCGGGCTTGTGGGCGAACAGACGGCCGAACAGCTAAGCCTGTTCGGCGGCGAAAACGCCCGCGGCAAGTTGGAACGCGCCGAAAGCGCTGTATACCAGCTGCGCGAACGCTTCGGACGCGACGCGGTGAAACTCGGTATGGCAAAGCAGCCGTAGTGTCTATTAAGAGGTCAAAACACTAAACCTTAAGACCTTGGGGCCAACGAACAAACCATCGTTAGACCCCAACCCCGCTGGGGACTCGTTCCCAGACCCCTTCTTAAGGGCGGCGAGTACAGCGTTTTTTGATGCAGGTACAGCCCTCGGGCGGATTGCCATCCGCCCCTATGATTTGTGTTACCGTAGAGGACGATGGTAATCGGCCCCGTATGGGGGCTCGTCCGCGATAGTCGAGCTTGCTCGACGCAGACCCCTTCTTGCGCTTCGCGCGCACTCATTAAGGAGAACTCGACGAACACGCACCTTCCACATCTGAATAGACACGCCGTAAGACCGGAATTTACTATAATTGCTTGACAATACGCCATCTTATTATGTAAAATCATAAAGTGATGTAAAATAATGATTGAGATGATCGGATGCTGCGTTTTGAAGAACATTTATACATTGGGGATACGGCCGGCTCTGCGGAAGATATTCTCCGCGGCTTAAAGAAGCGTCTGCCAAGGCTTGACATCTTTTTACTGTGTACGGACCGGAACAGTAAAAATTTTATGGAGATAATCCATTCCTCCGAAATATTCAAGCCCATGTATACACGCAGGGATTTATGCGTGGTAGGCATAGCGGGCAGCCGCGAGGAAGCCATGGATGTGCTGATAAAGCTGGCAAGCGCGTGGGCGGGTGAGTTCCAGCCCCCTTCCGCCATACCCATACCCCATTTGCGAAAGGATAAATTCCTATGACCTTGCTGAAGTATATTTTATCCATAATATTTTCCCTGTGTTTGGTGCTGCTTATAATTCTGGTCGCCGTGCAGCTGCCAATGTTTAACTTGGGGTTTTACTCCGGGGAATATGACAAGTATGGTATTCCTGAAAGCATAGGGGTATCAAAAGAGGACTTGCTTGCGGTAACGCGGCACATGGTGGATTATATGCGCGGTAAAGAAGAAAACCTGCAAATAAACGTCGCGGTGTGGGGCGCGGAACGCGGATTTTTTAACGAGCGCGAGCTGCTGCATATGGACGATGTTAAGCTGCTTGTGCTGGGCGGGCTTGGCCTGCGCAACAGGGCGCTGGCGCTGCTACTGGCGGCGGGGGCGGCCCTGGCGCTGCTCGCGCGGAAGGAGCGCGGGGCTTACTTGGTATGCTGCAGGGTGGCGCGTCTTACCTCGCTGATTGTAACCGCCGCTGCCGCTGTTCTTATTTTTTTGTTTGCTTGGAATTTTAACGCAGGGTTTACCATGTTCCATAAAATTTTCTTCAGCAACGACCTGTGGATTTTGGACCCCAGGACGGATTTGCTTATTCAAATTGTCCCTCTGCCGTTTTTTATAGATATTTCCATAGCCATCGCAGCTATTTACATAATCGGGGTTGCGTGCGTAATATTGGCATCTTGTTTATATATTGCCAAAAAACGCGTCCACAAACCAGTATAATGGTGATGTTATTATGTATGCGCTGACGCTGTTGGATATATTTAAAGCCTTGCTGATTGTTATAATTGCGGCGGCGGCTGTAATAATATTATTGCTGTGCGCGCTGGCGTTTTCGCCCGTTGTGTACAGCATACGGTCGGAATACGGCCAAGGCGCTGGGGCGGCGGTTCATGTGAGGCTGGGGCCTAAATTGGTAAGTTACCGTTATATTAGTGACGCCGATAGTTCCGAAAACGGCCTGCGTATATTGTTTTGGCGCCTTGACACCGACGGGCGCCGCAGGCCCAGCCGAAAGCGAGGCCGCGCGCGTAAAAAGGAAAAGACGCTGTCACGCAGGCTGCGCCGCCTTATAAGCTATCCGCATAAGGCCGAGATAATTGGGCATGCCATGAGGCTGGCCCGCGGTGTTTTAAAGGCTCTGCGGCCTAAAAGATTTTACGTTTCAGGTGTTATTGGTTTTGAATCACCCGAAACCACGGGTTATGCCCTGGCCTGCATATATGTCCTGCGCGCGTTTTCGGGTCTCCGCTTGGAAATAACAGGGGATTTTGAACGCCCTGTTATCGCCTTAAGGTCCGATATCCGCGGAAGATTTCCACTGTGGCGCTTGCTCCTGCCCATAATCAAGTTCGCTATTTCCGCGAATAAAGCAAAGGTCATGTAATCCTATCAAGCAAATTTAAAAACCTTATAACGAAAGGAGGAGTTATGATGGGCAATAGTTTAAATTCGAACCTAGACGCGCTGTTCGGTAAGCTGGAAAATTTTATTACCTCGAAGACTGTTGTAGGCGAGCCTGTATTTATAAGCAACGTAATCCTGCTGCCCCTTGTGGATGTAACCTTTGGCGTGGGCGCGGGTGCGGGCGCCAATGAAACCGAGCAGGACAAACTCAAGAAGGATTTTGGAGGAGGCGGGCTTGGCGCGAAGATAACGCCTGCCGCCGTGCTGGTTATACACGACGGCAATGTTCAGCTTGTCAGCGTCAAAAATCAGGACAACGTAAATAAACTGATTGATATGGTTCCTGGCGTTTTATCCAAGTTTAATTTTGATAAATTTTTTGGTAAGAAAGCGGAGGCCACAGAGGAGAGCGAATAAAAATCTTTTCAGGGAGTAGAGTAAAATGAACGCAACGCTGGTAAACCCTTTTTTGCAAGGTGCTCAGGAGATTCTCGCGACAATTTGCGGCACAAAACCACCTTTGGGTAATGTCTTTGTGAAAAAAATACCCTATAATGCTGATGAAGTTTCCATACAAATAGACATAATCGGCGATTTGACAGGTAAGGCGATTTATACAATGAAGAGGCCTGCGGCGTGTTTTGTCGTGTCCAAGATGATGTCCAGGGCTGTGTCAGCCACATTGGACGATATATCCAAAAGTGCGCTGGCTGAACTTGGCAACATGATATCGGGGCGGGTGGCGACCATGTTATCAAACAACGGCAAGGTTGTGGATATTACCCCGCCGCTGTTCGGCATAAACGCGCCGCCGACAGATTTTTCGTTCCCAACGCGTATTCTCAAACTGATTTGTATGCCGCTTAACCTGCCCGATGGGCTTGTTTTTGAACTGGACATTTTTATAATTGAGGAACCCTCATGAATATAGTGCTGTTGGAGCCTGAAATTCCGCAAAATACCGGCAATATTGGCCGCACGTGCATTGCCGCTGGCGCGAGCCTGCATTTAATAAGGCCCCTGGGCTTTTTTACCGACGAGCGCTCTGTAAAACGCGCTGGGCTGGACTACTGGCGGGACCTGGAGGTCTGCTGCTACGACAGCTTTACGCATTTTTGCCGCGAGCACCCGGATGCGCGTCTCTACTTAGCTACAACAAAGGCTCGTATGCTTTATACAGAGCCGCGCTATTACCCGGGAGATTTTTTTATGCTTGGAAAGGAAAGTGCTGGAATTCCAGAAGAAATATTACTGGCGCACCGCGACAATTGTGTGCGTATCCCTATGGCAGAAGGCAGCCGCTCGCTTAACTTGGCCTGCGCGGCTGCCATTCTGCTTTATGAGGCTTTGCGGCAAAACGCCTTTGAAAATTTACGGCTGCGCGGCGAGCTTCACACGCGCAGCTGGAATGAGAGGGTGTAAAAAGGGGAGGGCATTGGCGTTAAGATTTACCGCGTTTTGTAAGGAAAGACCTTGGTCAGTGCGAATTTAAGAAAAAAGTTCACAGTTCTTTTCGCGATACTTGTGGTATAGGAATAGATTTAACGCCTGAGGCTCGGCGATAGCTTGCGCTAAAGCAAGCGCCGGATGGAACAGTCGGAGGCAGTATGAACAGTCAAACAGCTATAAGGAAACGCGAGCGCGAAACCGTGCAGGACGCAGTTGGCTGCACCACGTTCACTATGGCTTGCGAGGGTATGACCTTGAGTAAAAGGAAATCCGCGCTTTGCAGCAGCTGCAAAGCGGCAAAATCAGCGGAGATCGCCCCTAATATGATTTATAAGAGGATGCATCACTAAGGCGTGTTTGAAAATTCCTCAGAGCGAGAAATTTCGAAAGAAACCGCTGCCATTTCGCGTTGGAATCCAGTTTTCAAATACACCCTAAACAACCAATGCGCGCCGGACGCGCACCTCGCCGCGGCCGGCGACAGCCACGGCGGTTTTGTAAACCGTCTTGCCGCTTCCGGCGTATCGCTCGCAGTATCCCCGCGAGTCAATCTGGTCGAA
>JAISYE010000092.1 GCA_031297485.1 Clostridiales bacterium | reverse complement strand
ACGATGGTTTGTTCGTTGGCCCCCGATAGTCGAGCTTGCTCGACGCTTCGCGCTGGAATCTAGTTTTCAAACACGTCCTAGAGGCAGGCCTCTAACGGTGAGCTGTCCGCCGCCCCGCTTGGGGTATTCCCATAGGCGCGAAATTAAGGTCAAAAGATTAAGCCAACGGGCACTTCACCGTTAGGGACCTAACGATGGTTTGTTCGTTGGCCCCCGATAGCCTGTGGCTTGCCCGACGCAAACCCCGCAGGGGACTTCATCCCATACGCGCGAACTTAAGGTTTGGGGAAAGTTTAAGACCAACGGACACTTCACCGTTAGGGGCCAAACCCCGCTGGGGACCTAACGATGGTTTGTTCGTTGGCCCCCGATATCCTGTGGCTTGCCCGACACGCAGACCTCTTCTTAAGGGCGGCCAGCGCAGCGCTTGGATGCAGGTACAGACTTTTCAACAAAAGGGATTGCTTGTTGTCCGCGCATATGGGTATTCACCCGGACCCCTTCTTAAATGCGTCAAAAGCAGCGCTTTTTGATGCTTGGGGCAGGTTTTTTGCGGTTAGTCACAGCGCGGCCACACTGCCGTTGAATCCTTTGTATACCTCCGCGACTTCATCAAGTGTTCCGGTGCCTGCCAACTTCAACTCCTCCGTAAAAGCGTGGCCGTCCAGCCCCGTAATGTCCGCCGCTTCCTCCGGCGGCATGCCGCGCCTTAACAGATTAAGGGCGCATCTAAGCCCACCTCTTTGTTCAGCCGCAAACGCAGTCTCGCGGGCCTCTTGCGCAGTCTCGCGGGCCTCTTGCGCAGTTGCGCGGGCCTCTTGCACAGTCTCGCGGGCCTCTTGCACAGTCTCGTGGGCCTCTTGCATAGCCGCCTCTAACTCTTGAACCTTTTGCATAGCCGCCTGTATGGCCCGCTCGCGGCCGCGGGTAATTTCCAAATAGCGTTCCATCGCGCTTTCCATGGAATTTCTTACCTCCTTGTCGTCATCAGGCAAATATTTGCCGCTTATAAAAGTGCAAAAATAACTTGCCACACTCAACAGATCGTATGCCAAACCAGGGGTTATTTGCCCCTTATCATATAACTCGCGGATATATCCAAACACCCTCCGGCTGTCCTCTCTAAAATTCATTTTTTTCTCGTCCGATGCCCGTAAAGACTGCGTGTTATACTGTATCAAGGAATAAGGCAATAAATGGTACCACCGCTTCTCAACCAGCTGGTCCACAGTATATTTCCAAACGTTCAAAACCGGTACCTTGAACTCCAAAAAATCACTGCAGCCGGAAATATGAATAACCGCTTTCAGTTCGTCCCGTGATTTTGAGGAGGCCGCCAGCTGAATGACTAACGGCTGCGGAAAAACAAAGTGAAGCTCCTCAAGATTCCGGCTTAACCTCGCGTCATTATACGCTTTATGCATACCATAGCAAAATACGCGCAAAACTATTGTTCCGTCATACGCTGACTGAAATTCAAAGTGGTAAATATCTCCGTCTATTCTCACCACAAAATCGGCCAGCACAGTTCTAAAACCTTTCTCGTCCGCGAAGTCATCCTGCGCCGCTTTGGAAGGAAACTCAATGTTTTCATGAACGACCTTGGCATCAGGCGCATAATGCTTATCAAAAAAGACATTGATAAAATTTATCAAATCAATATCATTCTGGGAAAAAAGCAGTTTTATTGATTCGTCAATCGTCATTGAGGCGATAACTTTTATGACGGTTTCTTTCTCTAAGGCGGCCGCCCCATGCGGCCCGTCCGCGCGGCGCATAATCTTACCCCTTTCAATACACTCGCCGCAAGTCAGCCCCAGTATTTTCTGTCCAAGCTTCTGTAACTTACGGCTTCCATTAAATTCTTAGGCGTTATATGTTCTTCTCCGTCCAAGTCCGCCACAGTCCGCGCGACCTTCAAAATTTTGTGGTACGCCCGCGCGCTCAGCCCCAGCCTGTCGAAGGCTTGTCTCAAAATGCCGCGCTGTTCATTCCCAAGAACGCAGTACCGCTCTATCAGCCCCGAGGTAAGCTGCGAATTGTATCGTATGCCGTCATTGGCATAACGCCGGCTCTGCAGGGCATGGGCCTCCACAACCCGCGCCTTCATCCGCGCCGAGGTTTCCGCCCGCGGGTTTTTTACAAAATCACCGTATTTGACCGCAGCGGCCTCCACCTGCAGGTCTATCCTGTCCAGCAGCGGCCCGGATATCTTGTTCAGGTACTTGCTGATCTCGTTCTGTGTGCAGCCGCACTTGTCAGAGCTGCCGTAATGCCCGCAAGGGCAGGGGTTCATGGACGCCATCAGCATAAACCCCGCCGGATACACCGCCGTCCCGTTCACCCGCGAAATTGTCACCTGCCGCTCCTCCAAGGGCTGACGCATTACCTCCAGCGATTGCCTCTGAAATTCCGGCAGTTCGTCCAAAAACAGCACGCCGTTGTGCGCCAGGCTTATTTCTCCGGGGCGGGGTATCCTGCCGCCGCCTGTAAGGGCCGTGTACGACGCCGTGTGGTGCGGCGCGCGGAAGGGCCGGACAGTTATCAGGCTGTTCTTGTTCCGAAGCAGCCCTGCCACGCTGTATATCTTCGTCACTTCCATGCTCTCCTCAAAGGTCAGGTCCGGCAATATCCCCGGCATACACTTGGCCATCATAGTCTTGCCCGAGCCCGGCGGCCCTATCATCAGCACGTTATGGGACCCTGCAGCGGCTACCAGCAGCGCGCGCTTCACATTTTCCTGCCCCCGCACGTCCACAAAATCCTGCCGCAGGGGCGAGGCGTGTTCGTCCGCGGTTTCCCTTGGCGCCTCAAACTTTGCGGGAGCTATGGGGCTCCCCAAAAAATGCCCGACCAACTCCGCAATGTTCCTTACGCCTATTACTGTCACGCCTGCCACCAGCGAAGCCTCGCCCGCGTTTTCATAGGGCACCACGCACACCTTGCGGCCGGCGTCCCGCGCCCCGCACACCATCGGCAACATCCCGTTCACCGGACGCGCCGCGCCGTCCAGCGACAATTCGCCTGAAAAAAATTTATCTTTAACCGCTCCGTAGGGCAGCGCACCCATGCAGGCCAGTATCCCCACCGCTATGGGCAGGTCAAAGGCCGGCCCTTCCTTCCGCACGTCCGCCGGCGCGAGATTAACGCATATCCGCTTTACCGGGAACTCGTGACCGCAGTTCTTTATAGCGGTCCGCACCCGTTCCCGCGACTCCTTTACGGCGGAATCCGGAAGCCCGACTATTTCAAACGCCGGCATCCCCTGGCTGATATCCACCTCAACCTCCACTATATATCCGTTCACTCCGCTTATCGCCCCGCTGATTATTTTCGCAAGCATGACTCACCTCTCCCGTCTCACATATCCACAATATAACCGTGTTTTCATTCTAACGCAAGTGGCTTTGTACGCTCATCCAAACGGCGAAGTATCCCCCCGAAACCTCCGCTTGTGTGTCGATTAGCCCGACTTTCGCGGTTATCAGACGCGAGCTGGGAAAAACTGCGTGTTTGCAAAGGGTATTGAGTGAAGAGGGCCTATTGTGCAAAAATAATATAGCGGAAATAGCGCGTAAAGCATCGACAATACTAGATTTTACGATATTATAGCCAAAATGTATTATATGGACGAAGAAGGCGGCGAAGTGACTACAATATCGAAACGCACAAACAAAAGCGGGACATATCACTAAGACGTGTTTGAAAATTCCTAAAAGCGCGAAATTTCGAATGAAATCGCCGCAATGCTGGTCGAGCTTGCTCGACTATCGGAATCCGGTTTTCAAACATGTCCTAAGGTATGTTTGAAAATTCCTAAAAACGCGAAATTTCGAATGAAATCACCGTAATGATGGTCGAGCTTGTTCGACTATCGGAATCCGGTTTTTAAACATGTCCTAAGGCGTGTTTGAAAATTCCTAAAAACGCGAAATTTCGAATGAAATCGCCGCAATGCTGGTCGAGCTTGCTCGACTATCGGAATCCGGTTTTTAAACATGTCCCAGCCTCTTACGCTCCGCCACGCCCGGCGGCTCATTCCGCCGTGATGCCGTATCGCGCGCGTTTTGGCTCGTATCTTTGATTTTCATTACGCGCCGCGCCAGCGCTAAATCCGCCGCCATAACCATTTCCGTTGCTTGTCCCCCTTTCGCCGCGTTCCCACGTACGTACAGCCGCCCGCCAGTCTTTCATCGGCGATTTCCCAATCACCCAACCCTTGGATTCGTAAAAATCCCAGAACCGTACAGGGTCCATACTGTTGCCGTGGGTTTCCCAGTATGCCGCCACTTCATCAACGGTCGGTTTTATAAACGATTTTGACGCTTTACGCGCGATGGGATGTGTATCTGAGGTCGGTATGACCGCAGGGCAACAGCATTTACCAATAATACGAACAATACATGGTGAAGATTTTTATGCGATTGTCATCGAAAGCCATAAAAAATACATGATGCATTGTCTGGATTTAAAGCATTAATAATTTTAAATTAACGATGTTGCTAAAATATTTGTGCAAAATCACAATAATGCTGTCGCCCTGCTATTAAGAGCCTATCACTTAATAGGCAAGAATGTTAGTTTTACGCCATTTTGCATTTTAGCAAATCCATTATTTAGGCCAATTTGTTTTATTCAAGGATAAGTCCTAAGGTTCATCGTTATATCAGAAGCATGCCGGCTAAATAGCAAGTGCCGAACACCACTGGTCCCACTTAAATTTTGAAGGACCCTCTTTTGTGTTTTTTAACTATTCGGGTCCGAGCCGTTTTGCGCCTTGCGGTAATTTGCGGGTGTGACGCCATATTTTTTTCTGAAAATAGTGTAAAAATAATTGGGGCTTGCCACTCCCACGCTTTCGCTTATGGCCGTAATATGCATCCGCGTATTCGTCAGAAGCTCCGCGGCCCGCTCCAGCCGGATACTGTTCAGGTACTCCGTAAACGCGACGCCCTTCACCGACGCGAAAATTTTCCCCAGGTATACGCTCGACAGCCCTACCATTGCTGCCATGCCGTTTAAGGATATATTGCAGTCGCCGTAGTGTTTGCTTACGTAGTCCGCGACCTTTTCAACAGCGTTATTGTTGATATTTTTCTTTTTCCACTCCAGCGAGCGCATACATCCATCCACATAGGCGGAAAACACGCGATGTAAACTTTCAAAAGTGGCGCATTCGTCTATTTTCTCTATGCCGGAGAACAGTTCAATCAACTTTTCGTCGCTTACACCGATATAGGCGTCAAATTTTGAGAATATGCTTAACATGATGTGCCTGCAGTAATTTTGCGCGTAATAAAGGCTCATATCCGCAAAAAACTCCATAATCTCGTCAACAGCAGCCAATGTGTCAGGGCTGCCTGCCTGTATATTCTCAAAAAGCCGGTTAAGCAGCTTTTTTGGGTACTGCTTAACAACGAAGTTGTGCAGCAGCTCATCACGGACATTCCGGCCATGGCAGTAAAGCACGGCCCGCTTTTCGCGCAGCAGGCGCATGCCGCAGGCCATAACAAGGCTGTCGTAACAGCCGCTTATGTCCCGCCAGTTATCCGTAATGCCGCTTACATAACTTATAACCCGCGAATTAAAGTACTGCTCCATAATCTCCGACAGCTTATTAAGGGCCGCGTCCAAGGCAGGGGGCGCCTCCGGCTGATTTAAGTACAATAAAATAACCGCGCGGCTGCTCCCTGCCTGCACATAGCTGATTTTACAAATCTCCGACAAAAGCTCGGTGGCGATATTCTCCATAACAAAGGCGCGCAGAAGCGAGTCCGCGTCCTCCGCCCCGTTAAGCGAACCGGAGGATTCCGCCCCGGATGTCATGGTCCCGGGAGCCGGAATATCCGCTATTTCCGACAAAACAGTAAGAAAGTAGACGTTAAACAGCCCAATGCCCAAATTCTCATAAACAGGCAGCGCGTTTTCAACTTTTTCCACCTCGCCCTTTAGCAGGTAATTTACATAAGTTATCTTTGCCGCGCCGAGAGAGGCGGTCAGGGTATCCTCCAAATTCTTTGCCCTGGAAACCGTCTTGGTAAAAATGTCCCCCAGCAGGTTTATTTCATCAATGGGTCCGGCGGGGGCGGTGTCCGCGAATTTCTCCACCATAGCCTTAATCGGGTTATGTATGCTGCTGGCGATTTTTTGCGACAAAAAAACGCTTAACACAAACAGGGCCGCGAGAAACAAAGCGGTAAGCGCGCCAAAGACATGCACATCGTTCAGCAAAACACTGTAGGGCTGGATACTGACAAAAGTCCAGCCTGTTTTTACGGACTTAACATAGGTTATCAGCTGCTTGACGCCGGATTCTGCCCTGGAGGTTCCGGTCTCGGCGGCGATAAATGACCCAGATTCTACCCCCCCCCCCATTTCTTCCAAACGGCCCGCGAAATACATATCCTTCATATGCCCGCCCATAGTGGCCGGAACATATCGCTGCCCT
>JAISYE010000091.1 GCA_031297485.1 Clostridiales bacterium | reverse complement strand
AGTTTTCAAACACGCCCTAGTATAATAGTTGGTATAATATCCGGTAAAAATTGGACGCGCTTCTCCTGTAATTAGTATATCACTTTTCTTGACATCTTACGCAATATAGTGTAAACTAGGTTTGCGTTCAAAAGTTAATATATTGTATTATATATCAGTTGTTCAATGATATATTTTTTCAGCATGATATAATAGATTGGTTTAATGCGGGGATATAGCACAGTTGGGAGTGCGCTCGGTTCGCATCCGAGAGGTCGAGGGTTCGAGTCCCTTTATCTCCATTTTTGCGTTTCAACAAATCCAATATTTAAACCATTCTGTTTTATTCAGGGATAAGCCCTAAGTGAGGGCACCATGCAAAGAGGCGTCGTTTACGCTCGTTATTCCATCCGGACCAAATCAGCGCGAGTAATCTATAGAAGGCCAAATCAACTAATATCTGTTACAACCAAGGAGCCGGCTCAAACTTAAGTTTGGGCCGGCTCCTTTTACGCGGCCTGCCGCACCATTTGCAATCCGCGAAAAATTTACTTGCCAGCGCCCTTGTGCTATACTTGTATTAGTGATACACCCATGATATTATACATTTTAAAGAAATTGTACAAATTCCAATGGCGCGAAACGGAAACGTTCGCATTTTGACATTCACAGGTTGTGGCCCTGTACTTTCATTCGAGGTGATATTGTTGAAAAATTCATTTTCTCATAACCTGATGCCTGACAGCGTGAGCAACCAGACATATATCGCGAGGCCGCGTGTACACGCTTTGTTGGAGCGGGCCGCGCAAAGCCCGATTGTAACTCTTATAGCCGGGGCGGGTTATGGCAAAACCCAGGCGGTGTACGCCTTTCTGCGCCAGTACAAAGCAGGTATGCTTTGGATACAGCTTTCCGAAGGGGACAACCTGGGCTGGCGGTTTTGGGAGAAATTTGTGCGCGCCCTAGCCAAGGATGACAACTCGCTGTTCTCACGGCTCTTGCAAATCGGCGTTCCCGAGACGGAACGGCAATTCGCCAACTGCCTTACTATTATTACAGACTGGATGACGCCTGGCTTGAAATACATTATCGTTTTTGACGACTTTCACGTAATACACGACAAAGCGGTTTTGCGTTTCATGGAGCTGTTCATCGGCACGCCCTTTCCCAACCTTACCACGATTATTATTTCAAGGAACGAGGTTGAAATAAATATCATTGGGTTAATCGCGAAAGGGCTTGTATTTCGCGTAAGCGAGGACGAGCTGCGCTTTGACAAAGAGGAAATGCTGGAGTATTTCCGCCTGCTGGGGGTCACTCCGTCGCCCCAAGCCGCCTCGGATATGTATGACGCCACGGCCGGGTGGGTTTTCGCGATTAACCTGCTGGGGCTTTCCCTTAAAAGCAACGGCCTGCGAGTGGACCGCGCCCTTGCGGCCATGCGCCACAACATTTTTAACCTTATGGAAACCGAGATATTTTCTGCTTGTTCCAGAGGGCTGCAGGTATTTCTTGTAAAACTGTCACTAATAGACGACCTTTCGCCAAAGCTCTTGGAGGAGTTGACGTCTGACTCACAGCTGATTGTTGATATGGAAAAAATCAGCTCGTTTATCCGGTATGACGCCTATACCGGTACATACCGGATTCACCGCTTGTTTCTTGACTATTTGCATCAGAAGCAGAATATGCTGGAACAAAGCGAAAAATTCGCCGTTTACGGCAAGGCTGCCCGCTGGTGCGCGGAAAACGGCTACACAGTGGACGCCACGGCCTACTGCGAAAAAGCGCGGGACTACAGAGGGCTCGCGGAAATCGCGCATAAGCTCACCCGCATGATGTCGGCCCATGTAGCGCTATTCTTACTGGATATTCTGGACAAGCTGCCAGAATGGGCTTACAGCGAGAACTTGCAGCTGTACATAATAAAAAACAAAGCCCTTCAAACACTTGCCCGTTTTGACGAAGCCTCTGCCCAGGCGCTGCAAACCATTGCCTATTATGAGGCGGCGCCGCCTGCGCCGGATATTTATTGGCTGTTGTCAGAATGTTATTTTAACCTTGGGTATATTGGCGTGTTTACTGCTATATATACCAACGAGCGTGACTATTCCCATTATTTCAGCATGGGGCACCGTTATTTTATTTTAAGCGGCCGTATGGTTAAGGGCCCCAGGGAGCGCACGCTGGTCAGTTCCTATGTGTGCAGGGTGGCGTACCCTGCCGCAAAAGGCAGCTTTGAATTGTCCACTAAAGTCTTCGCCAGTTACGCGCACTATGTGTCAGAAGCAAAAGACGGAATGATGTATGGAATTGTGGACTTGGCGTACAGTGAAATCGCCTACTTTAAGGGCGAGCTTAAGGACGCGGAAAAGCTGGCTTTGCAGACTGTTACCAAGGCCCGGGAAAAGGAGCAGTTTCAGATTGAAAACAGGGCGCTTTTCTTCCTTATCAGAATAGCCATTCATATGGGCGCGCCTGAAAAAATAAGGGGGCTTTTTCGGGAACTGGAATCTCAGCTGGAAAATGAGGCGTTTTTAAAAGGTCACACCATATACGACATTGTCACCGGATGGTTCTTTACCCAAACAAGGCAAGCCAGCCGAGTGCCCAGCTGGCTTAAAAGCGCGTTTGAAAAAAGCGACCTTAACTCGCTGCTGTATGGCCTGGAAAATATCGTGCGGGCGAAATATTTCATGGCCATAGACCAATATCACGCCGCCATGGCTTCCTTGGACGGGCAGGACGGCATGTACGGCCTGGAAGCCTTTCTTCTGGGAAAACTGGAAGTTTCCGTGCTTAGGGCTGTCTGCCTGTACCATATTGGGGATAAGGCCGGCGCGCTGGATACCTTGCGGACGGCCTACGAAATATCCCTTGAGGACGGCTTGGATATGCCGTTTATAGAGACGGGCAAGGATATGCGCACGCTGGCGTCAGCCGCCATGAAGGAAGGCGCGTCCGCAATACCGCGCCCGTGGCTGGAAAAAATACGCAGGAAGTCCTCTACCTACGCCAAGAAGCTTGCCTATGTTATTTCGGACTTTAAGGGCCGCGGCAGCCCTGAGGGCGAAGGTTTTTCCCTTACCGCAAGGGAGCGGGAGCTGCTGACCGACCTATGCCACGGCCTTTCCCAGGCGGAAATCGCCCTTAACCACGACATGTCGGTAAACACGGTCAAGGCATCCGTCCAGATGATATACGCCAAAATAGGGGCGGAAAATAACGCTGACGCCATTAGAATCGCTTCTGCAACACATTTAATTGAATAATAAATCTGACAAAGGAGATGTTCTTATGGGATACGCCGCCGGACACGGCCTCACCTACGCGGCCGTAATTGTTGGCATATTCTATATAGTTGGACTTGCCGTCGCTTTTATGCGCAAATCTTGGAAGCGGGCGCTTAAAATCGGTTTTACAAGGGAACGCCTAATCAAGCTGGTAAAAATTACAGCTTATTATTCTCTTGTGCCAGCTATAGCGATACTAGCAGGCTTTTTTACCCTCGCCCCAATACTTGGCATACCTCTTGCCTGGTGGAGACTTTCGATTATAGGCAACACGGCCTATGAAATTATCGCCGCGAACATGGCGCTTGTTGCAGCTGGGATAAACGACATTTCCAAGGCAACGGCCCGGGAATTTATACTTATTATATATGTCATGTCTATAGGGATAATGGGGGGCATGGTCATCTCGCCTGTACTGTCCAAGCGCATACAAAAGGGCGCGTTTGTGGAAAGGAAGCGCGACAGGGTATGGGGCGCCTTAAGCGGCAGTGTGTATATGAAGACCATATATTTAGTCTTTGCCATACCAATGCTGCTGGGGTCCCATGTATTGCGCATGACGCTTTTAACCAGCGCCGCCGCTATGGCGGCTTTAAATTTTGCTATAAAAAGGACCGGGGCCGCATGGCTGAAAAATTTTTCGCTGACAATCAGCATGTTGGTCGCAATGACGTCGTCCGTGCTGTGGACCCGCCTGTTAGGGTAAAGGAGGTTAGGGGGAATTCTCATGAAGAATAATACTGTTGAAACCACGGAGGAAAGCGAGCGGTATATGGACTCCATGCACAGGCTTGGCCGCGCGGGTATGCTGGGCGCCATAGTTATTATGCTTGCCGTTCCCACTCTGCTTGGCATATATTTTGACGCTCTGCCCTCAGTGGGGCAGATATTTACGGCGGCCCTGCCGCTGCTGCTTATTTTCGCGCCGTCCAGCCTGTTCGAGGTTATCTCGTACACGCCGCTGCTGGGCAGTTCTATATACCTTACGCTGATAACCGGCGAGGTGCTTAACTTAAAGCTGCCGGCCGCAAACAACGCCATAAAGGCCATGGATGTTGAATTAGGCACCGAGGAGTCTGACGTGGTAGCTTCTATTGCTGTGGGGACCGCTTATTTTGTAACCATTGCCATTGTCACGGTTGGCGTCGTGCTTGTCATGCCGCTGCAGGGGATTCTTACGCTGCCCGCCGTAAAAACCGCGTCGGCGAACATTCTGCCCGCGCTGTTCGGCGCCATGTGCGTCGGTATGTTCAGCAGTGAGCTTAACGGCGGTATACGCGCCTCCGGCCATTTAAAAGGCTGCGTGCCGCCCGCCGCGCTTATGACCGCCGTTACGCTGCTGGACCCGCAAATAAGCGCGCTGCTAAGGCTCGACGTTCTTGTCGGGCAAGAAGGCACGGGGGTTATAATCTCCCATTTCCAAAGCTTTATGATTATCGTCGTGCTGCCTGTGGCCTACTTCTCCACCAAGTGGCTGTACCAGAGGGGCAAAATTAAAATCCGCCTGCCCGCTGACCAGGGTTAAAAACCTGACGCACGAACTTAAGGCGCGGGAAAGGCCAACTCTTGCAGAAATTCCAAACTTGCCTGTAGCCAGGGTTTGAGGCTGTAATAATAAAGAACAAAAGATAAAACAGAAAAATTCTAAATTTTCCGTTTTCAGACACATCCTAAGGCGTATTTGAAAATTCCTAAAAGCGCGAAATTTCTAATGAAACCGCTGTAATGATAGTCAAGCTTGCTCGGCGCTTCGCGTTGCGTCGAGCAAGTTCGACTATCGGAATCCAGTTTTCAAACACGTCCTAATCATAAACCTCACAAAAAAAATTTTTATAAACCTGTTGACACCAGCACAGCCCTATGGTATGATAAATTCATATTAAACAGATATGTATTATACTATGGAGGCGCAAAATGGCAAAGATTTACGCAAGCATTACAGATTTAATTGGAAAGACGCCGCTGTTATATTTGGAGCGTTACGGAAAAACGCAAAACGTCGGCGGGAAACTGGTGGGCAAGCTGGAGTATTTTAACCCCGCCGGCAGTGTCAAGGACAGAATCGCCAAATCAATGATCGAGGACGCTGAGGCCAAGGGCCTGCTTAAACCAGGTTCGGTGATAATCGAGCCGACCAGCGGCAACACAGGTATAGGCTTGGCGTCAGTGGCGGCGGCGAGGGGTTACCGCATTATTCTGACCATGCCGGAAACAATGAGCGTGGAGCGGCGCAACCTGCTTAAAGCCTATGGGGCGGAACTGGTGCTTACCGAAGGCGCGAAGGGAATGAAGGGCGCTATAGCGAAGGCGGACGAGCTTGCGGCGTCCACGCCCGAGTCCTTTGTGCCAGGGCAGTTCGTAAACCCGGCAAACCCTGCGGTTCACAAAGAAACGACAGGGCCGGAAATTTGGGAAGACACTGACGGCAATGTGGATTTTCTCATATCCGGAATTGGCACCGGCGGCACGGTTACAGGCGCGGGTGAATATTTGAAAAGCAAGAACCCCAATATTTATATAGTGGCGGTAGAACCGACCGATTCGCCCTTCTTGTCCAATGGCACGACTGGACCGCATAAAATCCAGGGCATTGGCGCGGGTTTTCGGCCCGATGTGCTTAACACGTCCATTTACGATGAAATTATAACCGTCTCAAATGAGGACGCCTTTATCGCCGGACGGGAAGTAGCGAAAGCGGAGGGCCTGCTTGTGGGCATTTCATCCGGCGCCGCGCTGTACGCCGGCGTGCAGGTGGCCAAGCGTGAGGGGAACGAAGGCAAAACCATAGTAATAATCCTTCCTGACACAGGCGAGCGCTATCTTTCCACCGCGTTGTTCCAATAAGCTGGCATGGGCTTTGAAATGCCGGCGC
>JAISYE010000090.1 GCA_031297485.1 Clostridiales bacterium | reverse complement strand
CCTGATTTCAGTGAGTTAGGGGAGATAATTAGTGGTTACCTCTCTTTTTACGATTTTGATTACCAAGAACATGAAAAAACCTATCATGTGGCGGTTTTATTTTTATTCAGCGCGTTGGGGTATAAAGTAACCTCAAATAGGGAGTCCGGGTTAGGAAGATATGATGTGTTGCTGGAGCTGCCAGAATTCAGTATTATCTTTGAGTTTAAAGTAGCTGGAAGCGAAACACCCGCCTCCCTCAAAGCAGCAGCGGAGAAGGCTCTGGCCCAGATTGACGAAAGGGAATATTGGAGGGGCTGCAATCTGGAGATGCCTCTTTATAAAATTGGTGTAGGATTTTCTGGAAAGCGCTGTTCTTCGATATATGCCCTGCATGGCGAAATAAAGGATAAGAGTCCTGTGCGCGGACGTTGAACAAGCTTTGAGGTTTAGAAACGTGAATTTAACCTCATGGATTATATGAGGAATATGAGATGATTCTATTGCAAAAAGCCCTTTTTGCATAATTATATATTTTATTCGTGTCCATTTGTGGTTTTGCTTTTTAGTCACGTATATTAAAACCACGAATAAACACAAATATACAAAGTTGAAGATATTCACACAAATGAATAAATTTTACTTTTTGCAGTAGAGTTATATTATATGATAAAAACGGAGCATGATAAATATGACAAGAAAACCTAATGTTACAAATGCGGATGCCGCCGCGCGAAATTCACCGCATATTTCTGACGATAAGCTGTCCGGTAAGAAAAACAAAAGAAAAAAGCAGAAAATACCGCTTAATTTGGTTTATGACTATCCCGTCCGCTGGTCCAATTACAAAGTACTGCGGGACTTTGTACAAAATTTCTATGATTCCATAGGATACCGCGAATGGAACAGCAGGTTCCGCTATGTCTATAACTCCGGACACCTCCTTATGACGGCCATGGACGTCAGTTTCAGTTACGAATGGCTTGTGCCTATAGGCGCCTCGACAAAACGAGACGGCTCAAACGCCTATGCCGGTTACTTTGGCGAAGGGTTTAAATTAGCCGCGTTAAACGCCTTGCGCGAGTACCATTGGGACGTATACGCCAGTTCGTCAAATTGGCAGATACACGTGGTAAAGGCGTCAATGACGGTGGATAACCATACGCTGGACTCTCTGTCCTATGAACTTGAGCGGTGTAAACATTCGCCAAACACTACCCTGAGCATTTATAATATCAATGTACCCGCTGACTTGATTGAATCGGTTATGCTCTCTTTTTTCTATCCGGAAAATGTACTGTTCGGCGAAAAGATATGGGAATCGTCACAGGGTGCCATATACAAGCGGAGTAAAGTCCCCCTCCCGCCACGTTCCCATGTAACCAAGGAATTCGGTTCCGCGGGAATTGTGTTTGCGGCATATCAAAATCTGGGGTCCATTAACGTGCCCTTGGTTTTCGCCAATCACACCTATAGAAATGACGATAGAGACCGCAAGGGATTATACGATTTTGACGTTATTTCCCTTATTGAGAAACTCGTGCACCATGTTGACGCCAAAGCGTCCGCAATACTGCTTGAGTATTTTCGCCCTCGTTGGTATTCGTATCCGTCGCGAAAATACGATATATGCAGCTTTTATAATATTGTAAGCACTTTAGTGCGAAATCTGGCAAGGTCGGACGCTGACGCGAAAGAGTTCAGGGAAAAATATCCGAATTTGCTTGTCGCGAAGCGCATTCCGTCGAGAGACATTATTGGCAAAAACCGTAAAAGCCAGGCCCTTAGCTGGATGAGGAGCGCCTCTGTAAAATACCGCCTGGTGCAGCAGCATTTTGCGCTGTTGGGCTACAGCGTGCTGGAGGACGAATGTCAAAAGGAAGGCGGCTTTACGCTGACGCGCGACGCTGACGAGACAGAGTCGAAGTATATAAAGATATTAGAAGTGTGTACGCTGGCAATTTTTGGCGCCGCGTTTTTTGGATATAAAGAACTGCCGGCCTGTAAGATTATCACGAATGACGAGGCCTCATGGCGCGGGATGGCCAATTGTTTCCCGATGCCAGCCAACTCTAAAAATGAATACGGGCATAAATTGAGATATCGCATGGATTATATTGCCATTAAGAAACGCCTTTTGTGCCGCGGGAATTTTGCTTCCGCTTATTCTACGTACCTGCATGAATTGTGCCATGTTTTTGGCGGAGATTCCTCGCCTAATTTCAGCGGCGCGCTGTCTGAGATTATTGAAATCCAACTGTTGAGGATCGAAATAATAAAGGCCCTCAGCGAAAAATGGGACGCGATCGATTCTGACGCGAGTGCTTGAAGGGAATAGATTGCCGGCGCGTTACTCGGTATACTGTGTGAAGCAGCCGGAAAGCCCTTAGGCAGGGCCGCGCCGAGATACGTCCCGGCACGGTGCTCCAAATATAAGCGGGGTACCTCAGGGGCGAACTCTAACGGTGATTTGTCCGTTGCGATGCTTTGTCCGTTAGGTTCGCCCGCATTCCCGCGACATTTGCAGTTGAAACTGCTGACCGAAAATATTTATTTCTTCTTTAAAATATCGACGAATACACCAGTAGAGCAAGCTCGACTATTATGAAAACCACGAATGAACACAAATAAACACGAATACACAAAGTTTAAATTACTCACGCAAATGAATAAATATTACTTTTTTTGCAGTAAAGTCATACTTTCGCCATTCCTTAATCTGTTGACGTTGTTCCTACATTAAGATGACATGGTTAATTCGCACAGATACCGGCGCGTTAAGCCGCCCTTCTTCCAGATATACGGCCAGATAATCTTATTTTCGTGTTCATTGTATACCGGTTGAGTATTCCCAGGCAGGCGCATGGAGGTTTCACGCACGCTGCCCACAAGCGCGCCGCTTGCGTCCAACACCGCGTACTTGGTTGCCTGGTATACTTTGTCAGCGTATTCTTCCCATAACACAACAAACTGATTGTCCCGTATTTTTACCAGGTACGGGGACCCTGCGGTCGCCGTGCCGCTGGCGGGGAAACTGGTAAGGGGTGTGACCGTGACAGTGGCCGCGTTATCGGATGTGACCCTGGCTGTGTTGTTGGATGTGACCCTGACCGCGCTGCCGGATGTGCCCCTAACGATGTTTTGTTCGTTGACGGTGTTTTGTTCGTTGGCCGCGATGCTGCTTAATTGGCTGCGCGGCACTGTCAGGACAGAAACATTGCGCGGCCCGCGGCCATCATTATAGGAGTTCATATCCACAGCGGACACCGTCACCATATAATGGCTGCCTGTCACTTCAAACCCGCCGGGCGTTATGCCCGTGGTGTTGTCGCCTACTTGGCCGGGCGGCGTCAGCAGGTGTGTCCTCTCCCTGTTCCCTTGGGAGTCAAGCGTTTGCAGGTACAGCGACCGAGGGTAGGCGTCCCCGTTCTCCACATAGACGGTAAGACCGCCGTCGTGACGTACAAACTGGGCAAGAGAATGGCTGACATAATTCTTTACAGGATTCTGCGAAAATGCCTCCGATTGGAACACCATGCGCATGGCCGGTATTTCCACCTGAATGGTCAGGTTGGATTGGTGGTTAGCCCCGTCATCGGAAGTAAAACGCTCGCGCGTGGTGTGTATCGTCAGTATGCCGGCCTGGTCGGTCATGCTGACTGTACCGAACGAAAAGGGTATCCTGATAATGGAAGGGCCAGCCGTGATGGGTGCCGCACCCAACCGCTGCCAGTCCGGCGAATAACGCACAAGGCGTATTACCTCCTTGTTTGGGTTCTCCTCCTTGTTTTCCTGGCCGTAGGCCAGATAATAATCGCCGTCCGACGCCCTGTACGCGCCGCCAAAGACTGGCAGCTCCGCCGCGAGTTTTTTGTAACCCAGCGCCCGGCCTTCAGACCCATATTCCTCAACATATACGCCTTCCTCATCAACATCGTGCAGTATGGCGTACCCGTCCGAACGCTGGAATATATAGCGCTTCGCCTTGGGGGTAAAGAAGCTTAGCTCAGCGCCTTCACGTTCGCCGTCAGGGGCAATAAGCGCCAGTGCTTGCAGCAGTGTACCGCCGGCGCCAGGGTATGTGGTGGCGTCCGCCAGCCGGTTGACGACAAGGATACTCTGTTCCCGTGTGTAGGTGCCCAGCGGGGCGAAGTCGCCGTTGCCCATACCGGCCATGACCTCCGTGCCTACATTCGGCGCGTACAGGGACGTAACATAGGCCACGCCGTCCCCGGCCCACGCGGCAATCGTGTCAGCGTCGGCGAAAACCTTGGGGGGTTGTTCGGCGGATTGAAAGCCGAACTGTTCCGCCATCCTCCAAATCATTACGGCCGCCTCCTGGCGCGTGATATACGCCTTGGGGCTAAAGGTGCCATCGCCCAGGCCTTTTACAATGTCCAGGGCGTTCATTTGCAAAATGTATGACTCCTTTGCGTCTGTAAAAACGCCGGACGTTACTTCCAGGCCGCGCTCCGCCAAAATTTGATTCATCGTCCGCGCCGCGCGCGCCTCAATAAACGTGGTCATCAGCAGGCAAAAATCCGCGCGGGTAATCGGTTCCTGATACGCGGACAATAGTTTTTCCGGTACCAGCTGCATAGATATGGCTGTGGCAACCTCGGCGGCAGCCCAGTCTGACGCTGTTATTGACTCCGCCTTCGCATTAACGAATAATACTAAAATCAAGATTAGTGTACCCGTTAATCCTGCAAATCTCCTCATTCAAATTCACCTCATTTAATATTGTAATGACATACCCCCTACAGATATTCTACCCCCCCCCCCTCTGTACACAAGTGTATTTTGTTGGAAAGGTTGTCTTGATTTGGGGTTATTCTTCAATAGTCTTGTACAGAGTCATAGGTTACCCTATCAAACTATCAAAAACTATCAAACAGGAGAAACGCATAAAATTTAGAAAAAGGTAGATAGAGCAAGGGAAAGCGAGAATAAAAAAGCAGAAAAAAGAGGAGCGGATGATTGATAAAACTAAATAAGGCCGATTTTAATGATAAGAAAAGTAACGGGTAGGAAAAAAGGGCGCAAAATGCCCTTGATTATTGACAAGCATATATGATTCTTCTGCAAAGTCCACCAAAGGCAAGCGAAAAAAATCAAGAATCAAGTTTTGAAGTTCAAAAATTTTGGAGGAAATTTCTCAAAAATAATAGGAAACTCTTGATTTTAAGAAGAAACCGCAGCATAATAAGAAAAAGTGAAAATATACTGCGCTTTTAAGTACCCTGTTTTCCTCCGGTTAAGGACGCGATTTCAGCTTGTTAACTTTCCTTAAGCGCTTGATGTTCTTCTAGTGCGCCATTGTGTTCATTTCTGGCCACACCTATCCTCTTTTTATTTGCTCTATTCTACTTAACATATCATGTCTTGTAAAGAAAATTTTTGAGATATTTCTACCTGTGCAATTGCCTTTGAGCCCTGCAATGCGGATGGGTTTCTGAGTACCGAATTTTTGCCTGCCTAAAATGGAATTCGCTATTTGGGCCATTTTCAGTAAAAACCTATTGCACAGGTCGAAATATTTTTCTATTGCTGAGTAGTTACATGAATTATTTCCTGCACCAAATTACGAATGGAGGGACTGAAGGCAAAAACAATCTGCTGCGCGTTATTAACCGTATAGGCTTCCACTATGGCATTTAATCTATCCAAGCGTGTGTCTATCTGGACAGAAGGCAGGAATTGCGTAAGTGACGCAAATACCAGCAGAGGCACTGTAAAACTAAACTTGTAGCCTAACTTTTACCAGCGCCGCCTGCATCAGGTATTTTATGCCCTTTTTAGGCTTTACCACCCAAATTTTGAAAGAGCCATAAATTCGAGCCGTTTCTGTCTCCATGATATAAACGGCTCGAAAGGTAAATTATCCGACTTTATGCTTAAGCTTATACACAAAGGCCGGCACGTCGGCCACATGTTCTTTGCGCATGGTGAAAACTTAGATCAGGGGATTGCCGTAGTGGCGGGCGAATTGTGTTCGCCCGCCACTACATATGCCGCAAGTATACGTTTATTCTAAAGCGAACGTCCGGGTCTTGCAGGTCCTCGCCTAAGATTTTCACAATACGCTCTAATCTGTAAAGGAACGAATTCCTTTGAATAAACATGCGTTTTGCGGCCTTTGCCGCATTCATGTTTTCATCCAAATATATCTTCAGCGTCTCAAACACATCAAAGGCCACGTTTTTATTGAATTCGATCAGGCGCTTAAAACCGTCGGAGTATAGCATTTCCGGCTCTAATTCTCCGCTGCTTGATTTTACAATGTAGTCGCAGCAATAATCCTTGAATTCATAAAGGTATGAGCCGGCTTTCGCAGCCATGCCGATTTTAAGCGTTTCCTTGGCTTGAGTAAAATACAGCCGGGCATTCGTCAGTCCGCTGAAACTGCTGCTCAACCCTCCCCTAACCCCCAACCGCGTTAAGAGCGCCGCCAGTCTCTCGGATTCATTTATTCCGCCTTTTCGCATAGTTTGGTTGAGGAACAGCACGAAATATTTGTCACGCATAATCGAAATGGCGTTCGTTAGATTTGAAAAGATGTAATCAATCAGCTTTACCGCTATATCCTCGGTGCGCGATAAGACAAGGCACTGATATGTATCGGTAATTTTCATATCGTTAAGCAATAAAATCCAATTTACGACATTTGTATTTACGGTTTCTCCTTTTAACATATCGGACAGTGCCCCTGCCAGGGGGTTATCTGAACTATGCATGTCAACGGGAAAAATATGCTCCACATAGTCTGCCAGCCAATCCAGCAAGTGTTTGTCAAACAGTCGGAACGCATTTGTTTCCTCAATAGAAAGAAATCCGGAATGAACGCCATCTCTGTATAATCGTCTGACCATAAACCCGTACCCCCCCCCCCTGACAATCGGCGGTAAGTAATACGGATGCTTATCGTTTTTATGGACTTCCAGGCTGTCTCTCGTTTGCTCATATATATCTACAATCAGCTCGATAGGTGCCGTTTTTGTAGTAAAATCTTCTTTTGAATCCTCCGGCGTCTCGCTGTAATATGTTTGCAGCACAGGCATCAGATAGTTATCAGCGATGTGCAGGTTATTACAAAATATTGGAAGGCTCGGCCTGAGCATGTCTAACAATTTCCCGTTTTTCAGCGATACCTCTTTAAGGCTCCGATCCCAAGCGTCATACTTATTATATATTTCCAATAGGCAATTAATGAGGGTTATTGGGTCGTGTTCGTTTTGAATGTATACCGCGCTGTTTGTCTCATCGCCTTCCGGCAAAATGTCTTGACCTTCCGAAACGCAAATGAACATCGCTGATATTGCCTTAACGTTAGGACGAAAGCCGCGCGGAACTATGTAAACGCGGTTCGATTCCAATGGCGTTTCGTTACGATACAGCACAGGCAATCCAAGACACAATTCCTGATGCCGGCTGGCCGCCACGTAAAGCTCAAACGCCTTGCTTAGTTCATAAGTGATTATTTCAGACGATAAAAGCACCATTATCACCTTTCAACTGAGTGAAATTATTCGAGAAATTCAAGAAAAATGTGTCAACTGTTCCTGGCAAAATTTCATCCTTGTTACTTTATTCTTTCCGAGCAGGAAGTAGCTTGCAAGAGCTACCCCCTACTCGGAAAGAATAGTATGATGGTGCTAAAATTACAAGAAACACTTACTCTGGGTCCCACCCAAATTTTGAAAGACCCTAAAAAAACGAGGGATGTTATACTGCTCCACACACGAGGTTACCGCCCGCGCTTCCTCCGCCTACCCAAACTGCCCGGCGCAGGTGATAAAAGTAAATGTGGAGCAGTACAACTCAACTTTTTCCAACAAATCGCCTGGTGGAGGTTTGAAACGAAAGCGAACAGGTTTAGCCATCATCATCCTTCCTGCCGACAACTATCTTAGCTCATGCAGGAAATAGCAACCCTATGCTTTTAGGGCTTTTTGGCATTGTCCCAAAGTTATACTGACTGCGGAATACGCAGCCTCCAGAGGCGTAATCGGGCTGTTCCCCATAAGCGCGAACTTAAAAAAAACAAGCAATCTCTTTAGTGAAAAGGCTGTACCTGCATCAAAAAGCGCTGTACTCGCCATCCTTAAGAAGGGGTCTGGGGCAGAGCCCCAAAGTCTTAATCTCTTGACCTTTCCCAAGCTTAAGTTCGCGCCAATAGGACTGTTCCCCTGCAGCCCGCGCCTTCTAACGAACGTTAGCGCCGGCTTTTTTTTGAAGAGCCGCCCCAATCAGGTAAAGCACAGTAGCCGTGACCATGGCGTTGATGGAAGCGATGCCCCAGGGCAGGAAGTTGGCGACCAGAGCGCCGGCCACCACTCCGGCCACAGCCCAGAAGTTGACAGTCTGAGTGGGGGCCGAGTCCTTACTGTAGTTTTCCTTGTGCAGGAAATAGTCCAAGATAAGTATAACCCCCACAGGCGGCAAAGTGGCGTTGAGGAAGCTAAGCCAGCTGATGAAATTGTTGTACAGCCAAATGGCTGCCAGCGTGGCAATGGCGCCGGAAACCAAGGTCAGCGGCTTTTTGCGGATTTTGGTTATGTTAGAAAGACCCAGACCGGCGGAATACAAGGCGTTGTCGTTAGTCGTCCATATGTTTGCGCCCAGCACGATGATGGCAGGAATGGCAAAGCCTTGCGCTATCATCACGTAGAAGATATCATCCCTGCCGGTGTATGCGCCGCCCACCGCGCCGAAGAGGAACATGAGCGTGTTGCCGATAAAGAAGGCCACCACGGTGCATATGACGGCAATGTTCTTGGATTTGGCGAAGCGTACGAAGTTAGGCGTGGCGGTGCCGCCGCTGACAAAGGAGCCAACGACCATGCCTATGGCTGCCGGCAGTGTTATGCTGCCCTGGCTTTTGGCGAACATGGCTATCCAGCCTCCGCTTTCCGATGTGGCGGATACCATAGAGATTATGCCCAGTATGGTAATCAAGGGCACAGAAACAAAACTGACGATGGTCAGGCCCTTCATGCCGAAATAAGCGGAGCTGGTCATGCAAATGCCCACAAGGATGATAAATATCCAGGGGTTTACGCCTGTCAGCTCGCTGACAGGGTATGCGAACATGGCGGCGCCCACGCCGAACCAGCCTATCTGCGTAAAGCTAATCATTGCCGAGGGCAGGTACGAACCCTTGGTGCCGAAGGAACGCTGGGCCAGCAGGTCCATACTAAAGCCGGTCGCCTGCCCGACATAAGCCAGCAGGCCGGTATACGCCCCTAAGATAACCCCTCCGATGATTACAGCCCAAACAAATCCGGAGAGATTAAGCCCATTGCCCATAGTGGCGCCCACGCTCATGCTGGCGGAGAAAAAAGTAAACCCTAGCATGACAACAAACATGGCCCAGAAACTTTTGCGTTCCGAAGAATTTTCGGGAACCGCTTCCAGGGAATAGTCATCGTCAAAATTCAATACTTTGCTTGACTCGTTGCTCATACAGAATCCTCCCATAAAAAATTTTGTACAGCTGTATTGCCGTACACCTGAAATTATTATATAATGTTTTATCTCGCTTGTCTATACTGAAAAGTGAATTTTGAGTTGCGCCCCAGGAGGAGGACTTATATTGGGAAAAATTTACGACTTGGCGATTGTAAACGCCCGCACTCGCAACACCGGAAGCTCGCAAGCAGCCATAGGTATTACGCAAGGCCGCATAAGCATGATAGGGCCGTCGCTGGACGGTGAAGCCAAAAAAACTATCGACGCGTCCGGCGGGCTGGTAACAGAATCTTTTGTAAACGGGCATCTGCACCTTTGCAAGGTTTACACGCTGGAGATGGCCGGTCAGTCGGCCCTGGGGGAATACCAGCAGGGCGGCATGGGCGGCGCGATGACCGCTATTGAACGCGCGGCGGAATTTAAAAACACCTACGACGCAAAATGGATATTGCCCAACGTGCGCAAGGCCTGCGACTTGGCGCTGCTGTACGGCAACACGCATATCCGCGCTTTTGCGGACGTGGATTCCAAAGCGCGGCTGGAAGGCGTCAAAGCCCTGCTGGCCGCGCGGGAAGAATACAAGGGCAGACTGGACCTGCAAGTGGTGGCTTTTCCCCAGGATGGAATCCTGCGGGAGGAAGGCGCGCTTTCCTATATGAAAGAAGCCATGAGCCTGGGCGCGGATGTGGTGGGCGGCATCCCATGGATCGAGCTTACCCGCGGGGACGAGGAGCGCCATGTAGAGGAAATGTTCCGGCTGGCTGCAGAGTTTGACAAAGATGTTTCCATGCTCTTGGACGATGTGGGGGACGCGGACGAACGCACGTTGGAGATGTGTGTACTTAAAGGCTTGGCCCAGGGCTGGCAGGGCCGCGTTACCGCGCAGCACTGCCGTGCCATGTCGTTATACAACGAAAATTATTTCAGGAAAATCGCGGCCTTAATGCGAAAGGCTGGAGTGGGCCTTGTGGCTGACCCGCACACAGGGCCGCTTCACGCGCGCGTGAGGGACTTGGCGGCGGCGGGTGTAAACGTCGCCTTGGGCCAGGACGATATAGCGGACGCCTATTACCCTTATGGCCGCTGTAACATGCTGGAAGTGGCGTTCTTGGCCTCGCACCTTATGTGGATGACCAAATTTGAAGATATGGAACTGCTGTACAACATGGTCACCACGTCCGCCGCCCGCGTGCTGGGTTTGCGCGGCCATGTGCTGGAACAAGGCGGCACGGCGGATTTAGTGGTGCTGCCGGCTGAGGACGTGTATCACGCTATATGGGACCATCAGCCACCCTCCCACGTGATTCGGAACGGCTTGGAAATTACTGTAGGAGTAAACTGACACACCCCTTGCGTTTACTGTATGGACGAACTGACAGGGCCAATTCCAGGTTCGCCCTATAATTTATAAGCGGATACACCACTGCACTTGACGCGCAAAAGAAGGGGTCTGGGGGCCAAGTCCCCAGCGGGGTTTGGGGCATAACCCCAAGGTCTTAATCTTTTGACCTTTCCCACTTTTTAAGTCCGTACCACTCAATGTAAGAAAGGATGAACCACTTGAACCTAAAAATAATAGGAACCAGCCCGGACAGACTGGACGCGGCAGCTAAAACCACAGGGGAAGCGCTGTACACAGCGGATATGAAATTCCCGAATATGCTGCACATGAAGGTCCTGCGCTCACCTCATGCCCACGCCCGTATCCTGGGCATGGATGTCACTCGGGCACAAAAAGCGCCGGGAGTAGTCCGCGTCGTAACAGGCCGGGACGTACCCGGTCCTTTTGGAGAAGCCGTAAGAGACCAGTACCCAATCGCCCGGGACAAAGTGCGCTACGCCGGTGAACCGGTGGCCGTAGCCGTGGCCGCGGATGAAAACACGGCGGCGGCGGCTTTGGACTTAATCCGCGTGGATTATGAGCCGCTGCCCTTTGTGCTGGACCCCTGGGAAGCCTTAAACCAAACTTCCCCTGTGATTCATGAGGGCTTGATGGAATATAAAACCGCGCCCTTTGTAATGCGTGAGGGCCATAACACTTATCAGCATATGAAGGTGCGCAAAGGAGACGCACAGACCGCTTTGGCCGCGGCGGACCTGGTAGTGGAAGGCGAATTCCGCTGGCCGCCCAACGCCCACACACAAATGGAAACGCTCTGCGCGGTGGCCTGCTACCAGCGGGACAAAAGCCTGACCATATACGCCACGACACAAGCGCCGTTTATTGTCCAGTCTACCATCGCGGAACTGCTGGAGATTCCCCCTGGCAGGGTGCGTGTGGTGTCGCCTATCTTGGGCGGCGGGTTCGGCGGGAAGTCCGACGTTACCATTGAGGCCCTTGTGGCCTGTGTGGCACGGTTTGTGCCTGGCAGGCACGCGTGTTTGACGCTGACCCGCGAGGAAATGTTCAACGGCGCGACCCATGGCCGAAGCGCGGCCTGCCGCTATCAGATAGGTTTCCGCAAAGACGGGCGCCTTACGGCTATCGTCGGGGAAAGCGTCATGGCCAGCGGCGGCAACGCCGATTACGCCGTAAACATTATCACTGGCATGGCCTTGGCGGGCGCGGGACCATACCGTGTGGACAACGTGCGTCTGGACGTGTACGGGGTATACACCAATGCGCCGCCGATTGGAGCCTTCCGCGGATACGGCCATCCCGAAGTCCATTTGGCGCTGGAAAGCCTTATGGACACTGCCGCCGAAAAATTGGGGATTGCTCCGTATACCATCAGAGACTATAATCTTCTGCGGGCCGGAGACGCCAATGCCATCGGGCAGGTGATGTCTCCCCACAGTGGTAATGTGGCGGAATGTGCCAAATTACTGTCCGAAAAGCTGTCCGGGCAGCAGCTGCCGCAGGCCGTCCCGCACTGCAGAGTGGGCCGAGGGATGGCCGCCTACATGAAGATGCCTTGCATGCCCTCTAACGCGCAGTCCGGGGCATTTATCAAGCTTAACCCGGACGGCGGCGTCACCATAAGCACGGGAGCAGTGGATATGGGACAGGGCTTGCATACCACGCTGGGGCAGATTGTCGCCGAGCGCTTGGGCCTCCCGTTTTCGAAAATCAGCTTTAACGCTACTGTGGATACTTTAATTTCCCCCTATGACTGGCAAACAGTAGCCAGCCGCTCCACATGGGGCGCGGGCAACGCCATGCTGCTGGCTGCCGACGACCTGCTCCGTAAGCTGCGGGAACAGGGGGCGGCGTATTTCGGCGTCAGCCCGGACGATGTGGAAACCGCCGGAGGTGAAATCCGCGCCGGCGAGAGAAGCCTGCCGTGGGGAAAGTTCGCCGCGGGCTTGCGCGGGCCGGACGGCGCCGCCCTTACCCGCCCGGTGACAGGCGAGGGATATTTTGTGCCGCAAGGCGTGGTCAACCCCGACCCGGAGACCGGCCAGGGCAACGCCGCCCCTGACTGGACAATGGGCTGTGCCGGAGCGGAAGTCTCCGTCGACATGCGCACGGGTGAGATAACGGTATTGAGGCTCATTAACGTCATAGACGCGGGCACGATAATCAACCCTAAAAACGCGGCGGAGCAGGTTTCAGGGGCTATGCTGATGTCCCTGGGCGCAGCCCTGTCCGAAACAGTCATCTTTGATAAAAAAACCGGCTGTGTGCGGAACAACAGCCTGGTGGATTATAAAATTCCAGGCATTGAGGATGTGCCCGGCCAAGTGGATGTTTATTTCGTGGAGACACCGGAGGAAAGCGGGCCATACGGTGCAAAGGGCCTGGGCGAGCATGGCATTGTGGGCACAGCCCCCGCGATTTTGAATGCCATATACAACGCGACAGGCATACGGTTCCACAGCCTGCCGGTTTCCGCCGACAGATTGATTGCCGGAAACCCAGCTATAAAGGGAGGCGAGTGACATGAGAATAGTTTACGAAAAACCCGCAACTCTTGAAGAATTATTCTCCCTGATGAAGCTGCTCCCAGAGGGTCCGGGCGTAAAACTGCTGGCCGGTGGGACGGATTTGCTGCCCCAGCTTCGCGCCGGACGTTCCGGCCCCGAGGCTAAGGAGCGCCCCATCCTGATAATAGCAGACATCAAGAGGATACAGGAATTTAATGGGATACACGAAACGGATAAGGGGCTGTTCATCGGAGCGGCGGAGACCATGCGCGCGGTGGCCGAGCATCCCCTGGTCCGGCGTTATCAGGCATTGGCGGAAGGCGCGGGCCGCATGGGATGCCTGGAAATACAAAACAGAGCCACAATCGGCGGGAACATCTGTAATGGCTCGCCCTCCGCGGACTCTTTGCCGGGACTGCTGGTGTATGACGCCAAGGCGGTCATCATCAGCGAGGCCCCTGACGGTACGGCTCCGAGGGAGCGGACAATGCCACTGGAGCGGTTTTTGCTGGGTCCAGGAAAGGTAGACCTGCGTCCCGGGGAAGCGCTGCGTGCCGTAGTGCTGCCGCGGCCGCCGGAAAATTCCCAAAGCCGGTACTATAGAAGAACCCGAGTGAAAGGCATGGACCTTTCCGGAATAAACGCGGCTATATACTGCGAAAGTCCGGAGCCGAAAGCGGGCGCGGCCGCTTGGCCCGCAGCCTGCGGACTGACGGGTTTCCGAATCGCCTTTGGCGCGGTGTGGCCAACAGTGGCCCGCGCGAGGATGGCGGAAGATATTTTGAACTCAGAGCCAGTTACCCGTCAAAGTTTTGAGCGCGCGGCAGAGGCGGTTCTGGCGGATATGAAGCCGCGGGAAAGCAGTATGCGGGCGACGCCGGATTATAAAAGAGCTATGATACCGGTGCTGATTGAGATGGGCATCAGTGAGATGGGGGGTGCGTCCGATTGAAAGAAGTCTGTATTGACATAAATGGATTGACGGTTGCCGCAGCCGTGGACGATTCAACGACCCTCCTGCGGTTTATCAGGGGCGCGGCGGGCCTTACAGGCACCAAGGCGGGCTGTGAAAACGGGGAATGCGGGGCCTGCACAGTAATAATGGACGGGAAAGCCGTGCGCTCCTGCCTGATTTTAGCGGCGGAAGCACACGGCGCCAGCGTGACTACAGTGGAAGGTCTGGCAAACAAGGAAGAACTGCACCCGCTGCAACAGGCGTTTGTAGACCACGGCGCAGTGCAGTGCGGGTTTTGCGTGCCGGGCATGTTGATGGCATCCAAGGCCTTGCTGGACGCGAACCCAACGGCCGGACCGGAAGAAATACGCGCGGCGCTGGGCGGCCATCTCTGCCGCTGCGGCGGCTATAAGGCTATGGCCGATGCCGTGAGGGACGTAGCGTCACGTAAACCGCAACAATAGTAAAGAAAGAGAAAGAGGGGCATGGATACTGGAAATTCGGGGTTGCTTTCGGGAACACATGTTTATCAGGACAATTCTTATCCTAATTCTAATCCTTTACAAAAAATGGGTCTTTCAAAATTTGGGTGGCAGGGGTGCCGGCTGTAATTCCGCATGAATAACGCGAAAAAAACAAATTTTGAAAAACCCGCAAGAACTCGAAAAAAACCGCAAGCATAAGGCTTCCAGGGTTTAAAAAAATTTTTTGCACTCTTTATGCGGAATGATTTTTACGAAAACGGCCTCTTATGAGGCCGTTTTTTAGTCGTGGGCCAGGCATGGGCAACAATTTGGTGGTGAAAGTCCACTACAGACTAATACTACAGCAAAAAAAGAGTCACTTCGTTAAAAAAGTTAAACAATTGAAAAGAAGTGTGATAGGAATGCAATTGAAGGTTCGGAGACTGTTAATTGTATAAAACCCAGCAGTCATAATCAAATAAGAGGCGCACACATAGATTAATTTGCCTGTTTCGGAGAGACCGGCAGGCACATTAAAAAGCACAAAAATGATGCCGCGCCGCCCAAGGCAGCAGCCATAGATGTCTCGGCGCTCTCGGCGGGTCCTCAAAATTAAGGGCCGCATGCGCCAATTCTCGCGAAGTCATATTTTCCCTCCAATATCATAAACAGATATGACCGTTAGCCGCGCCCTTATATCCGACAGACTCAGACCGGGCTCAAGGCTCTCTTTTGCAATCTCGACCTTTTTCGTGCAGCCGGCGGACAGATCAAAATAGTTATCGCTGAAGATACAGTCCGTGTCTTTCAATTCAAGACGGACGGATTTGGCAAACGCTTCAGACTTAACAAGCAGAATAAATTTGCTCTCGTCTGGGGCCGGAGCTTCCTCTGCGCTGATATCCACGCTGATTTTCGGATCGGCAAAATGAAAGTCTTTTGGCTTAACAAATAATACCGTGCCGTCCGAAACCCTATTGCTGCCCACAACAAAGGCGAATTCCACATAATATTCCGGCGGGGCCGGAGCTTCCGGCGGGGCCGGAGCTTCCGACGGGGCCGGAGCTTCCGGCAGGGTCGGAACGAGCTTCCAAATGCCGCTGAAGTCAAGATGAACGACCGCTTTGGCCGCGTAGGAGCCTACCTCAACTGCCGCGCTCCCCTGCATGGCGGCCTGTGATCGGCTGTGAGTCCGTGCTGTTTGTGAACCGTTCGCTGCTGAAGTGCGGTCAGGACCGGAACGTCCGGTTTCCGCCCCACCGGCACGATTTTGTAGAAATCGAATTCATTGCGGCGGGCGTAGGGAAACAAATCGTCAACGGTATAGCATATCCCTTGGCAAAGGGAGCTATTTCCGTTCTGTTCCCATGGCATATCCATGAAATTACAGGAGATGCGCGGCAGCCGTTGGATGTATTTAAATGTCAGTTTCCGCTGGAGTTTTTTTGAACGAAAACAACCCTTTTTTGGAACTGTCGGAACTGTTTATAAGGAGCAAAACGCTGCCGCCCTTTGTCACGGTCGGCGCTGATATTTACGATAAAATCTGCGCACTCTTTACGGAAATACAAAACGAGTACGCGGATACCCGCGACTGGCGGGAAGCGCTTATTAAGGCCAAGATATATGAAATTTTGATATATTTTGACCGCGCGAGAAGGGAATCCCAAACGCTTGCGGCTTCTGGCGAGGGGGACGGGCAGAACGTCTGGAGGGCGATTGAGCATATACATATCGCGTTTAACACAGATTTGACGCTGGAAGGCATCGCCAGTAAATTCAAGATAAGCGCACCCTTGTTGAATCAGCTGTTCAAAGAGCATACGGGCCTCTCTTTTGCCGAACTGCTTCAAGACGCCCGTATCCGCAACGCGTGCGCGCTTTTGCAATACCCGCATATATCTGTGGCTCAGATCGCGGCGAGCGTGGGATATAAGTCTTTCGACTTGTTTCACCGTTCCTTTAAGCGCGTTAAAGGCATTTCGCCGGCGCATTACAGAAAATGTAATTTGAATTACAGGGCTATAAAGAAAGAGTCAAAAGGCGCGGGGTATTCCGTGCTTAACGCCCGTTTCGTGTATTATTTGCATCTTCATTACAGCGAGGCACTGACACTGGGCGACATGGCGCGGTATTTTCACTACAATGAGAACTATATGAGCGAAATGTTATCCCAAAACGGCTTAGATTTTACGCGCCTGCTTCACGAGATACGCGTATATCACGCATGTTCGCTGCTGTTGACGACGGATACTGCTGTCAACGAGATAGGTTTTGCTGTGGGCTTTAATTCGCTGGAGACGTTTTACCGGGTGTTTAAGCGGCTTAGCGGTATATCACCGGGAGAGTACAGGAAGCAGTCCGTAAAACCATAAAATAGAAATGGACCTTACGTCGAGCAAGCTCGACTATCTCAAAATTTGGGCGGGATACAGAGTAATGGCTCCTTGTAATTTTAACGTCATCATGCTATTATAATTGCATGAATCCTGAAGACTGCGTATTATGCGATTCGTCGAGCAAGCCCGACTGTCTGTGCCAAGGAATCCGCAGTTGGCACATAAATACTCAAGGCCTAGGGTCATATAGATGTGGATTGAAACAAAAATTATCAAAGAAGGGATATGTTGATGGAAGCATTAAAAACCAAATATTACACATATGAAGAATGGTTATCGCTAGACGACGGCATTCGTTCGGAATTATTCGACGGGAAAATAGCTGTGATGCCTCTGCCATTAAGACGGCATCAAGAAATTTTGAGCGAACTTCACCGGCAGTTGGCTAATTTTCTTAAAGGTAAGCCGTGTAAAGTTTTCCCCGCGCCATTTGCCGTTCGATTGACAAAAGATGCGGATACAGCAGTGCAGCCGGATATAACGGTAATATGCGACCCCTCAAAGCTCACAAAAGAGGGCTGTACAGGCGCGCCGGATATGATTGTGGAAATTTCGGCGCTATCCACCTCGCGCTGTGACAAGTATGTGAAATTTAACACATACCTTCAAGCCGGAGTACGCGAATACTGGATTGTGGACCTAGAGGATGAAACTATATCAGTTTACACCTTGAAAGGCAGCAATTATGTACTGCACATGTACGGCAAAGAAAATAATGTAAATGTGTCCGTACTAGAAGGCTGCATTATTAACCTGACAGATGTACTCGCTGAATAAAGAGGCTTGCGCGATGGCCGGCGCCGACCGGAAATCTGCGCCGGCCGGCAAGCCGCAAATAAAGAAAAGAAGGGGTTTATTACACGGAAGCATTAAAGCCTGAATGTACATTGCAGGCGAACCGTAGGGCGAACTGTGTTCGCCCGCCCCATGCGGAAAATTTTAATTTTTTGTATACGCTCTTAAGAAAGGAAGGCGGGCAGGGATGTCTGTGTGCGCGGTAATCGCGGCGGCGGGCAAGGGCGAGCGCCTGCCCGGGGCGCACGTCAAGCAGTTTGCGCGGCTTGGCGGGCGTCCGATGTTTGCTTATGCGGTAGAAAAGTTTGAGCTGTGCGCGGCTGTAGATGAAATTGTAATAGTAACACTGGAGGATTATATCGAATTCTGCCAAGAAGTTGCGGCCCGTGAAAATTTCCGAAAAGTGACGCGAGTGGCGCCGGGCGGCCGGACGCGGCAGGAGTCTGTGTACCGCGCCCTGGAACTGACAGATGCGGATTTTGTGCTGGTGCACGACGCCGCGCGTCCCTTTGTCAGTTTGGAAGACATAGCTAAGGTAGCCGCCGAGACACTGGCCGGCAAGTGCTGTACGCTAGGCGCGCCGGTAAAGGATACGGTAAAGATTTGCGAGCCCGGAGAGGCCGGAAATTCCGTGCGAAAGATAGTCGGTTCGCCGCCACGGGAGCTCTTGTGGGCGGTGCAGACGCCCCAGGGGTTTCCGCGCACGGTTTTGCTGGACGCCCATCGACGCGCCGCCGCCCGGGGCCTGGCTGTCACGGACGACTGCGCCCTGGTTGCGGCTGCGGGCGGGCAAGTGCTTGTGGTGCCCGGCGGATACGGGAATATAAAGATTACCACAGCCGAGGACTTGCTTTTCGCGGAATATCTGTTGGGCAACGGTGGTTATACTCACGGACGTTGAGATTTGCCGTAAGATACGGGCGAACACAGTTCGCC
>JAISYE010000089.1 GCA_031297485.1 Clostridiales bacterium | reverse complement strand
CACGGGCGAACTTGGTAAGTGGTCACCCAAGCCTTGCCACGGATGTGGATTCTTAACGGTGAAGCCGCCGTTACACCGGACTTGGCCCCGCCGGACTTGGCCCCCGCCGAAAGCAAAGCCTTTTGACGTTCATAAGTGTCGGGCAACCTCGACTATTAGTCATTTGGATTCCCACCCAAATGCGGATTGAAACAATCTTCTTTAAAAAGCTGAACCTGCGTTATACTAAGGCGCGAAAAGAAATGCGCTTTTCGCGCCGGTTGTTGGGTGCTCACGCACGAAAACACCGAATAATTTTTAGCGATAGTCGGGCGAATCCCGACGAAGATGTTTTCGTGTGTGAGTATAAAAACGCCAACCTCCGCGCGCGCAAGAAGGGGTCGAATACCCATTGGCGCGAACTTAAGGTTTGGGGAAGGTCAAAAGCTTAAGACCAACGGACAGTTCACTGTTAGGGGCCTAACGGTGAACTGTCCGTTGGTTTCAGATTTTATGAAGTTATTTCAATACTCCACGCTGTAGTTGGGCGACTCCTTTGTTATCTGTATGTCGTGGGGATGGCTTTCGCGCAGACCGGCGCTGGTCATTCGGGTAAAGCGCGCGTTTTCCCGCAGGCCGTCTATTGTGCGGCAGCCGCAGTAGCCCATGCCTGCCCGTAAACCGCCCACTAACTGATAGAACGTGTCGCTGAGGGAACCCTTGTAGGAGATTCTGCCTTCCACGCCCTCCGGTACCAGTTTGCGCGCGCTGTCCTGAAAATAACGGTCGCCGCCCCCTTGTTCCATAGCGGCCAGCGAACCCATGCCGCGATACACCTTGTACTTGCGGCCCTGGTACAGTTCTGTCCGGCCCGGGCTTTCCTCGCACCCGGCGAATATGCTGCCGATCATGCAGACATAGGCGCCCGCGGCAATGGCCTTCGCAATATCCCCGGAAAATTTTATCCCGCCGTCAGCTACCACGGGTATGCCGTAGGGCTTCGCCGCCTCGGCGCAGTCGTATATGGCGGTTATCTGCGGGACGCCCACGCCGGCCACAACCCGCGTAGTACATATGGACCCCGGCCCAATGCCCACCTTTACCGCGTCCGCGCCCGCCTCTATAAGGCTGACCGCCGCCTCGCCCGTAGCCACATTCCCGGCCACAAGCTGACATTCGGGGAACCGGGCCTTTATCCTCTTTACAGCGTTAATTACGCCGGCGCTATGGCCATGCGCCGTGTCAATTACTATTATGTCAACCCTGACTTTAAGCAGTTCATGCGCGCGTTCGAAATAATCGCCGGACGCGCCTACCGCGGCGCCTACCAGCAGCCTTCCGTAGGAATCTTTTGAGGAATGGGGGTACTTTATGGTTTTTTCTATATCCTTTATGGTGATTAGCCCTTTAAGGTCGCCGTTCGCGTCCACTATGGGCAGCTTTTCTATCTTATGGGCCGCCATCAGGGTTTTGGCGTCCTCCAGCGTCGTTCCCTCCGGCGCGGTTATCAAGTTTTTCCGCGTCATTGCCTCGTAGATTTTCTTGTTGTGGTTGGTCTCAAAACGCAGGTCCCTGTTTGTTATTATGCCGACCAGTTTCCCGTTTTCCGTAATCGGCACGCCGGAAATGTGATATCTTGCCATGAGGTCGTTGGCTTCATACACATAACAGTTAGGCGTAAGGGAAAAGGGGTCGGTTATAACCCCGTGCTCCGAACGTTTTACCTTGTCCACCTCGCTTACCTGCTCCTCTATTGTCATGTTCTTGTGGATAACACCTATTCCGCCCTGGCGCGACATGGCAATGGCCATCTGCGATTCGGTTACCGTATCCATACCCGCGCTCATCAGCGGCGCGTTCAGCCTTATACTCTTTGTAAGGCTGGTCGCCACATCGGCGTCGTTCGGCAGCACATCCGACTTAGCGGGTATCAGAAGTACGTCGTCAAAGGTCAGCCCTTCTTTTACTAATTTATGCATTCTCAGTCTCCCATCTATATTCTTTTAAACAGCTTGCGCGGCGTGAGATACTTGGCCATAGCCGCCAGCAGAACATCATTCGGCTCAATTATCACTTTAAGTTTCTTGCCCTGATATGCGGCCAAAAACGCATAGGTGCTGCCTGTCGTCACGCCGCTGCTGTAATCCTTTGTAAGCGCCGACGGGTTGAAGTCCCCCGCGTGCACCTTGTCGTCCACGTGCGCCATTACCTCAAAAGACTTTACCGAACCGCTGAACACACGCTTGCGCCGTGAGCGTTTGTATATGATGTCTATATCCAGCTCGTCGTTTGTGAGAATATATTCGTATTCCACATTAAAAAACGACATCACGTAATACAGGCCGAAAATTATCGCGACATAAAGGAACGGCGCAAAGGTCCCTATCGCGGTTATATTCGACACTATAACCGTTATTACCAAAAATAATACTACCGCCGCGGCCACCAGCCCAACTTTTTTCAGTGTGTCGCTTGTGTTGGGGGCTCTTTTTACAATTTGCTCTTTAAACACATCTCCCATATTTATACCCTCCTAATTTGTATATGCCAGCTTTCTATGATAATATACTAACATATTGACTTTTTAAAAACAAGTAAGGCCGGAGCGGAGCTTATATTTAAAGTGTCTTTCAAAATTTGGGTGGGACTAAGGGGAGTAAGGGGAGTTCGAGCATTGGCGCGAACTTAGGGATAGGGAAAGTCAAAAAATTAAAACCTTGGGGTTATGCCCCATTGGCGCGAGCTTAAGGATAGGGAAAGTCAAAAAATTAAAACTTTGGGGTTATGTCCCATTGGCGCGAACTTAAGGATAGGGAAAGTCAAAAAATTAAAACCTTGGGACTCTGTCCCAAACCCCGCTGGGGATTTCATCCCCCGATAGCCGAGCTTGCTCGACGCAGCGCGAAATTGCAGCGGTTTTATTCGAAATTTCGCGCTGGAATCCAGTTTTCAAATAAGCCCTAGTCAACCCCCAATAACGCGGTTTTTTACTTTGACACGCCGCCGCACGTTCGTGTATAATTGTAAAAATTATAGAAAGGAGTGATAATACAGTATGAGTAACGATGAGAAAATTTTAGCCATTCTCGAAACCCTTGTTATGAAAGTTGACAGGCTGGAAGCCGGTCAGGCCAAGCTGGAAGCCGGTCAGTTACAGACTAATCAGCGGTTAGACCGGCTGGAAAATGACGTATCCGGCATAAAAATACTCATAGAAAATGAGATCAGGCCGAACATTGGGATTATCGCCGAGGGTCATCTGGCCTTGAACCAGAAACTTGACCACCTAAAAGACCTGGATGAAAAAATGGAGGACCTACAAATCAGAGTATTCGCAATAGAAGAAGTTACAAAAAATAATCTTGAGGATATCAAGGAACTTAAACGCGCCGCCGGATAAACTGCCGCCTTCGGGACGCGCGTCAACATGTAGTGACGTATCCGCTTATAAATTATAGTAGATGAACTGTGTTCGCCAACACCCCCGCGGCATTTGCGGTTGCAACTATCGGCCAAAACATTGATTTTTCCTTTAAAATATCGGAGGATACACCACTAGGACCCTAAAAGTCGGATAACATATACTCAAAACGATTTCCTTCTGAAATCAAGGCTTTGCGATGTTTTTCTTTTGTTTTGAATAAATATAATTCGAATTTCGGGCTAGGACGTGTTTGAAAACTGGATTCCGATAGTCGAGTTTGCTCGACGCGGCGCGAAGCGTCGAGCAAGCTCGACTATCATCGCAGCGGCTTTATTCGAAATTTCGCGCTTTAAGGAATTTTCAAACACGCCTTAATACCTTGCATATTTTATATATCAAAGGCAATTTTGCAAGACCGCAAAAATGAGAAAGGAAAATAATATGACGGAAAAAATGTTGGCAGCGTACCTGCCGGGCGACAGTACGGTTTTATTTAAGGAAGTGGACGTGCCCCAGCCGGGTCACGGGGAAGTGCTGATACAGACAAAGGCGTCCACCATATGCGGCAGCGATATCCGGGCCATATACAGGGAGCACCTGGGCAAAGGGCCGGAAGGGTATCAGAATAAGATAGCGGGGCACGAACCTTCGGGGCAGATTGTGCGCTGCGGCCCGGGCATGCGAAGGTTTAAGGAAGGGGACCGGGTGGTGCTGTACCACATTTCCGGATGCGGGGTTTGCATGGACTGCCGGCAGGGGTACATGATAAGCTGCACAAGCCCGCTGCGCGCGGCCTATGGCTGGCAGCGTGACGGCGGAATGGCGCCCTTTATACTGGCGGACGAGAAGGACTGCGTGCCCCTGCCCGAAAGCTTGAGTTACTTAGACGGCGCGCAGGTGGCCTGCGGGTTTGGGACAGTATATGAAGGGCTTCTGAAAATCGGCGTATCCGGCATTGACACCGTACTGGTCACTGGGCTTGGGCCGGTAGGTCTCGCCGCGCTGATGCTCGCCAAAGCGATGGGCGCGCGGACGCTCATAGGAGCGGACACTAACGAGGCCCGCTGCGCGCTGGCGAAAGAAAAGGAACTGGCGGACCATATCTTTGTATCTGACGGCGGCACATTATCCGCTGTTATGGAACTGACCAAGGGCGGCGGCGTGGAGAAGTCCGTCGATTGCTCCGGACATACCCTGGGCCGGCAGCTGGCTATACGCGCGGCCGCCAAATGGGGTAAGATTGTATTTTTAGGCGAGGGCGGCACTGTGGAATACAACCCAAGCCCTGACATGCTGCACAGCCAAAAAACAATTTACGGCTCCTGGGTAACCAGTATCTGGCGGATGGAGGAATTAGTGAACAAGCTCGCCCACTGGGAGATACATCCCGAGGATTTGGTTACCCACCGCTTCCCCCTCGAAAAGGCCGACCAAGCCTACCGCCTGATGGCGGAAGGCAACTGCGGCAAGGTTGCCGTTGTATTTGAGTAGAGAATAAAAACCTTGGCGCTGCCCCAAAGTTTTTAGGGTCTTTCAAAATTCAAGAATGACGAAAGCATAATTTACCAAATTTTTTCGAAGATAGTCAAGCTTACTCGACGAAGCGCGTTGAAGCGTTCGTATTTCTTATGAAAAAGTTTGACGTTTAATGTCGTTCGTCATTCCTTAACTGTGCGCCATTTCCTCGCGAACCTGATTTACCAGACCGCCGGCGGCTATAATCCTCCGCATAAATTCAGGGTAAGCCTGCGCCTGGTAAACTTCGCCGCGGGTGAGGTTTGTTATTTCACCGCTGGAAAACCGCACCATTACTTCGTCACCCTGCCGGATCCGCGCAGCCTCGTCACATTCCAAAATCGGCAGGCCGATATTTATAGCGTTACGGTAAAAAATCCGCGCAAAGGTCCTCGCTATCACGCAGGATATGCCCGCCGCCTTTATCGCCATCGGCGCGTGCTCCCGGGAGGACCCGCACCCGAAGTTTCTTTCAGCCACTATTATATCGCCCCGCGCCGCCCGCCTTACAAATTCCGGGTCAATATCCTCCATGCAGTGAGCGGCCAGGTCGCCCGGGTCAGAGGAATTAAGATACCGCGCCGGTATTATTACGTCTGTGTCTACATTATTGCCGTACTTAAACACTTTCCCTTTCGCGTCCATAATATGTCTCCCTTCCCATGTTTTATAATAACTCCTCCGGGGACGCGATTCTGCCCAGCACAGCGCTTGCGGCAGCCACGGCCGGCCCCGCCAAGTACACTTCCGATTCCGTATGCCCCATGCGCCCCACAAAATTGCGGTTAGTGGTGGACACAGCCCGCTCGCCAGCCGCCAATATCCCCATATACCCGCCCAGACACGGCCCGCAAGTGGGCGTGCTGAACACCGCGCCGGCGTTAACAAACACCTCTGCCAAGCCCTCCCTTACGGCTTCCAGCCAGGTCGCCTGAGTACCGGGCAGAATAATTGTGCGGGCCGCCACCTGCCGGCCTTTAAGAATTTCCGCGGCAATGCGCAAGTCCTCTATGCGGCCATTAGTGCAGGAGCCGATTACCGCCTGGTCAATATTGACTGTTTCATCCAGCTCGTCCACAACCCGGGCGTTCTCCGGCAGGTGCGGGAAGGCGACAGTCGGGCGCAGCAGCGAAAGGTCGATTGTGTGTTCCCCTTCGTAAGGAGCGCCCGAGTCCGCCTCATAGACCTTGAAGCCCCGCTCACGGCTGACATGGGCGCGCGTGTATTCCAGGGTTCTTTCGTCCACTGGGAATATGCCGTTTTTAGCGCCAGCCTCAACAGCCATATTCGCGATTGTAAACCGGTCCGCCATCGTAAGCGCGGCCACACCCGGGCCGGCAAACTCCATAGATTTGTACAGGGCGCCGTCTACGCCGATTTTACCAATAATATTCAGAATAACGTCCTTGCCGCCCACATACCGTTGCGGCGCGCCTGTAAGCGTAAACCTTACGGCGGCCGGAACCTTGAACCAGGCGCGGCCGCTTGCCATAGCGCAAGCCATGTCCGTGCTGCCGGTACCGGTGGAGAACGCGCCCAGGGCGCCGTAGGTGCATGTGTGGGAGTCCGCCCCGATTATGACGTCCCCCGGCGCGGCCAGGCCAAGCTCCGGTATCAGGCAATGCTCCACGCCCATACGCCCTACGTCGTAAAAATGCTTGATTCCCAAGCGCTTGGCAAAGTCCCGGCAAAGTTTGCTGTGCTCGGCGGACTTTATATCCTTATTTGGCGTAAAATGGTCCAGCACAATGGCGACCCGTTCCCTGTCAAAAACCTTGTCCGCGCCGATTTTCTCAAATTCCTTAATGGCGACCGGCGCGGTTATGTCGTTGCCCAGCACAAGGTCCAGTTCCGCCTCAATCAGCTGACCCGGCTTCACTTCCTCAAGGCCCGCCGCAACGGCCAAAATCTTCTGCGTCATAGTCATGGCCATAAAAACCCCTCCTTTACAAATAGGCGCTGAATTTGCTCTCTATATCCTTTATCAGTTTATACTCAATAGAATCTACCAGCGCAATCCAGCTGGCGGCGATTATGTCGCTGGACACGCCGACGGTTGTCCAGCGGCGCAGGCCGTCCCCAGACTCGATAAGCACCCGCACCCTTGCCGCTGTGGCGGAATGGCTGTCCATAACGCGCACCTTGTAATCCGTAAGATGCATACTTGCCAGCTGCGGGTAAAAAACCTCCAGCGCCTTGCGCAAGGCCTTGTCCAAGGCGTTTACCGGACCGTCGCCTTCCGCCGCGGTTATTTCGGCCTTGCCGTCCACAATTATCTTTATCAGCGCGGAGGCGCTGCAGGCAGGGTTGGAGGGCTGCTCGGTTATCACCTTGTAGTTGACCAGCTCAAACAACGGCTTGTACTTGCCCAGCTGCTTGCGTATCACCAGCTCAAAAGTGCTTTCCGCCGCCTCGAATTGGAACCCTTCATGTTCCAAAGCCTTAAGCCGCTCGATAATGTCGCCGGCCTCTTTTGAGTCCTTTTGCACGCCGGGGCTGATGCGCTGTATTTTCGTCAGAATAGCGCCGCGGCCAGACACCTCGGACATGAGGAATTTGCGTTCGTTGCCGACAGTTTCCGGAGCGATATGCTCAAAACTGCCGGAAGCCTTGGAGACCCCGTCGATATGCATGCCGCCCTTGTGAGAAAAGGCGCTGCGCCCAACATAGGGCGCGTGGTCGTTTAAATGTATGTTGGCCACCTCGGCGATAAAGCGCGCGGTTGTGGTCAGGTTCGGCATCTGTTCCGGCGGTATGCATTGGATATTCTTTTTAAGCTGCAAATTTGGTATTATTGCGGATAGGTTGGTGTTGCCGCAGCGTTCCCCAAACCCGATAAAGGTGCCCTGTACAGAGACCGCGCCCGCCTCCACAGCCATAATGGAATTGGCCACAGCCATCCCGCAGTCGTCATGGCAGTGTATTGCCACAGGGATGCCAAGGGCCGCGCAAACCACGCCGGTGCGCTCAAAAATTTCCATTGGAAAACTCCCGCCGTTTGTGTCGCACAGCGCGACGCTGTCCGCGCCGGCGTCCGCCGCCTTCTTGACGCAGGACATGGCGTATTCTGGGTTCGCTTTGTATCCGTCAAAGAAATGCTCGGCGTCGAATATGACTTCCTTGCCATTCGACTTGAGATAGGCGACTGTATCGTATATCATTTCCAAGTTTTCCTCAAGGGACGCGCGCAAAATTTCCGTCACATGGAAGTCCCAGCATTTGCCGAAAATGGTTACAACCTCTGTGTTTACGGAAAGCAGCGCCTCTATATTCTTATCCTCAGACGCCTTGGCGTCCTTTCTGCGAGTGCTTCCAAAGGCCACCAGACGGGCGTGTTTAAGCCGCAAACCCTTGACGCGCCGGAAAAACTCCAGGTCCTTGGGGTTGGAACCCGGGTTGCCTGTCTCTATATACTGCACGCCAAGCTCGTCAAGGGCCTCGGCTATCCTTATCTTGTCCTCCACGGAAAACGATATGCCCTCCGCCTGGGCCCCGTCCCGCAGCGTAGAGTCGAAAATTGTTACGCCGGGGGCTGCGCCTGTTTTTAAAGCAGACATGGTTTTACCGTCCTTAATTATTTTTCAGCCAGCTCATCATTTTGCGGAGCTGTCTGCCTACTACCTCGACAGGATGGTTGGACTCCATACGCCGCCTGGCGTTGAAGTTGGGGCGGTTGGCTTGGTTTTCCAAAAGCCAGTTTTTCGCAAAGGTGCCGTCCTGTATCTCTTGCAGGATTTTACGCATCTCCTCCTTTGTTTCCCCGGTAATTATCCGCCTGCCCGAGGAATAATCCCCGTACTCCGCCGTATCGCTTATGGAGTAGCGCATAAACGAGAGCCCGCCCTGGTTAACCATGTCGATTATAAGCTTCATTTCATGCAGACATTCAAAATAAGCGCTTTCCGGCTGATAGCCGGCTTCCACCAGCACTTCGAAGCCGGCCTGCATAAGGCGCGACACGCCGCCGCACAGCACCGCCTGTTCGCCAAACAAGTCTGTTTCGGTTTCTTCCTTAAAAGTGGTCTCCAGTATGCCCGCCCGCGCTCCGCCGATTCCCAAGCCATAGGCCAGGGCCACGTCCTTTGTGTCGCCGGATGGGTCCTGGTGCACTGCCACCAAGCAAGGCACGCCCCTGCCCTCCAGATATTGGCTTCGCACCGTATGGCCCGGGCCCTTGGGCGCAATCATAAACACGTTTACATCCTCGGGCGGCACAATCTGCCCGTAATGGATATTAAAACCATGGGCAAAGGCCAAGTACTTTCCAGCGGCTAAATGTGGGAGAATGCTTTCGTTATAGAGTTTGGCCTGTTTCTCGTCGTTTATTAAGAGCATTATCACCTGGGACTGGCGCGCCGCCTCCGCCGCCGCAGCAACCTTAAGGCCCGCCGCCTCCGCTGTTTTCCATGATTTACTGCCTTCGTACAACCCTACTATTATGTCCACGCCGGAATCGTGAAGGTTAAGCGCGTGGGCATGACCCTGGCTGCCATAGCCAATCACCGCGACTCGCTTGCCGCTTAGCTGCCCCAAATTACAGTCCTGTTGATAAAATAATTTTGCCATTCAATTTTCCTCCTGCGGGCGGCTGTACGCCTCGTAATTTTTTATGACCTCGGGGCCCCGCTCAAGACCAATAAGGCCCGTGCGCGCCGTCTCCATAAGTCCGTAAGGCGCCATAAGCTCCGTAAAGGCCGCTATTTTGCTTTGGTCGCCTGTTATTTCCACTGTCATAGAAGTGGCGGACACGTCAATTATATTCGCTCGAAAAATATCCGTTATACCAGCAATTTCCGCGCGTTTCCCGGCCTCGGCTCGCACCTTTATAAGCGCGAGTTCCCTATAGACGGACTCGTCGGGCAGCAGTTCCTTCACTTTTACCGCGTCTACAAGCTTCGCGACTTGCCTGCATATCTGTTCGATTACCATGTCGTCCCCGCGCGTTACCACTGTTATGCGCGAATAATCAGGGTCCTCCGTCACGCCCACGCTCAGGCTGTCTATATTATACCCGCGCCTGCTGAAAAGCCCGGACACGCGGCTTAACACGCCCGCATGGTTCTCCACCAGCATTGATATTACGTGTCTATGCATTTATCACCATCATCCTTAGGGTTGGAATTTTAACAGATATGGGCGGAAAAGTCAAAGGGTTATTGAGGGGATGGCAGGAGAAACGCACCCATTTTTTCCCGAGCCTTGGTTTAACTGGCGTAGCGGGCATTTTTGCTTCAAAAAAAGTTGTCCGTTTTTTAATGTCAGCAAGCCTTGAAAAATCAAGGTTTGCGGGAAATTGATGCGTTTCTCCTAGAGGGGGTGGACAGGGAACGCAATGTCTGTTAAGAGGTTAAGAGCTTATCCCTGAATAGAGCAGAATGGCTTAAATACTGGATTTGCTAAAATGCGAAAATGGCGCAAAATCAGCGTTTTATCTTTATCTATTAATGGATAGGCTCTAAATCATAGTAGGGATGGACCAACGGACAACCCACCGCAATGGACAACCCACCGCAACGGACAACCCACCGTTAGGGTTCGCCCCGCGGCTCCGCGGTATTTGCGGTTAAAACTATCGGCCAAAAACATTTATTTCTCCTTTAAAATATTGCTGGATACACCACTAGCATACCAACCAACGGATGGATTTAGACAAAGGGCTGGGACAGCCGCGACAACACGGAATAGGCAATTCAGGCACAAATTTCCATGAATGAGCGCGCAGACTTTTTGTGCTTTCGCCCCTTTCGCGTATTCCACGGTTATAAGGAAGTATATGAAACGCGAAATACGCAAAAATATACGACAGGTGACAAACTGCGTTCGCCTCATCTGTTTGTTTGTGAAAAAATTGCTGTTTCTATTGTCCGGATTCTGTGATATA
>JAISYE010000088.1 GCA_031297485.1 Clostridiales bacterium | reverse complement strand
CTATACTAAGGCGCGAAAAGAAATGCACTTTTCACGCCGGTTGTTGGTTGCTCACACACGAAAACACTGAAAGATTTTTAGAAGATGTTTTCGTGTGTGAGTATAACGGTGCTTTGTCCGTTGGCGGCGAAAATTCCGGGCGTGAAAGTTATACACATAACACATGCACAAATAGATTTTTAATCTTGATATGGAATTATAACTATAGCTTTTTTTTGGGCGGAAAAATTTTTTGAAAATTTATCTTGCAAACACGTGTTTATTGTGCTATTATAATTTTAAAGTAACAATTAACTTTTAGGAGTGATTACGCATGAAACAAAAATGCAAGAAAACCCTGTCCGCATTATTGTCTGGGTTTCTGGCCCTATCCTTGGCCGCCTGCGTAGGTAATACCCCCCCCCCACGACGGCGCCGGAGCCGACGGCAGCGCCCGCCGCAAGCGCGGACACAAGCGCCGCCGAGTCCGCTACGCCGGAGCCTGTCCTGGAAGACGGACCCCTTACGCCCTACGCGGAGCCGGTTACAATTACCTGGGGCGTGCAGGCTTCGGCTGTGCAGCAGTTTTTTGACGGCGACACCTATGACGACAACCGCTGGTCACGCAGAATAAAGGACGAGCTTAATATCGACCTGGAAGTCGCGTTTTCGGCGGACATTACCACGGACGCCTACCGCAATAAGGTTAACGCGCTTTTAGCCACAGGGGAGCTGCCGGACGTAATGCGCTGGGCAGATATAAACTGGTTCCGCCAGGCCTATGAGGCGGATTACCTTATGGACATCACGGATGTATTCGAACAGTACGCTACCGAGCCGGTAAAAAGGTACAGGGAACTGTATCCTGACTGCTTCGAGGGCGCGTCGGTAGACGGCCGGCTTTACGGGTTCCCGTACATTGACGACAAATTTCATCAGGCGGCGTATTTATGGATACGCGACGACTGGCTTGAAAACACCGGCAGCCAGCCGCCCAAGACTATTGATGAAATGATAGAGCTGGCGCGCAAATTTACCTTCGAGGACCCTGACAAGGACGGCGTGGACGACACTTACGGCCTTGCGCTGCACAAACAGCTTGTGCTCAGCAATTACGGGACGCTCCTGGGGTTTGCGGGCGCCTTTGGCGTGCCGGGCTACAACGCGGCGGGCGTATTTTACCGCGGGGACGACGGAAAGATCACTTATCCCTATATTCAGCCGGGCATGAAGGAGACGCTGGCCCTTGTGAATCAGATGTACACGGAAGGGCTCATAGACCCGGAGTTTATTACCAAGGACACCAGCAACATGGAGGCGGACATAAGCGAAGGCAAGTATGGCATGATGTACCATATGAACTGGGGTACATGGCATCCGTTTAACTACAGTTTTCAAAAGGACGGCGTAATAACGCGGCCATATCCCATTCCCACTGTGCCGGGCAGGGAATACAAGATGGGTATTGAAAGCAACCGCGGCGGCGAAATTTTTGTGGTAAGCTCCCAGTGTGAAAACCCTGAGGCGCTTATTAAAATCCTCAACTTATACAACAACATTGCCATAGACTTTACTGACCAGGAAGATTTTCTGCAATACTGGTCGGACGAGCAGTACAGGCTGTGCCCGATTTACATCGGCATTCCCACGGAGCTGCACGCGCCGGCGATTTTCCAGGCGCTGGAGGATGGCGGCGCGACTATTGAGGGCGTGGCGCGGCAGAATTATCAATATGTGCTGGACTTTGAAAGCGGGGCCAACCGCGACTCAAACACCTACGGCACCTGGGGTCAGATGAACACGCAAGGGGACGGCGGTTCCATGTCGATAGCGCTTAACATTTACAGACCGGCGGGCGCGCTGGTGACCAACATCATGTCCACCGAGCGCCCCGAGATTTGGCTGCAAAACGCGTCTGTACTTCAGACATTGCTTGAGACTTCCTTTACAGACATCATCACCGGCGCCAAGCCTCTGGACTCATTCGACATTTTTGTGGAAGAATGGCTCCGCGCCGGCGGCCAGCAGACCCTGGACGAGCTTGAACAGCTTTACCCGAACAGTTAGGTCTGAGCTGAGTTAAGTCAAAAGATTAAAACCTTGGGGCAGAGCCCCAAGGTCTTATCTTTTGACCTTCGCGTGTGTGAGTTAAATAAGGTTGCAAGGTGGTGGTAAGAATGAGTCAAAAACGCCGCGACCGGCTTTTGCGGGAGCTGCCGCTGTACGTTATGATAGTGCCTTCCTTTGTGCTGGTGTTAATCTATAGCTATGGCGCGATGATAGGCGTGACAATCGCCTTCCAAAAATTCAGCCCTGCCAAGGGCTTGTTTGGTTCGGCCTTTATCGGGTTCAATAATTTCATAAACCTGTTCTCAATGCCGAATATCTGGACAGTAGTAAGAAATACCATTGTAATTTCGCTGTGGAAAATGGGCGGCGGAATAATTGTGCCTGTTGTCTTCGCCCTGCTGCTGAATGAGGTGCGCCAAAATTTCGTTAAGCGCGGGTTTCAAACATTGGTCTACCTGCCTAACTTCCTTTCCTGGATAGTTCTGGCCGGTGTGTTTATGGATATCCTTTCACCCAGCAGCGGTATTGTAAATCGCGTACTCTCCGCCCTGGGCGCGGCCCCCATTTTTTTCTTGGGCGATAAATTCTGGTTCCCCATTACCATGGTCGTAACGGAAATTTGGAAGGGCTTCGGCTTCGGCTCTGTTATTTACCTGGCGGGCCTGACAGGAATAGACCCCACGCTGTACGAAGCCTCTGAAATTGACGGCGCCAACCGCTGGAAACAAACCCTCCACGTTACACTGCCGGGTATTACCAGCTTGATTGTCCTGATGACCGTTCTTAGCATGGGCAATATACTTAACGGCGGCTTCGACCAGATATATAATATGTACAGCGCCGCGGTATATGAAACCGGCGATATCCTGGACACCTTCGTCTACCGCCTGGGCATCGAAAGCGCACAGTTCGCCCTCGCCACCGCCGCCGGTCTCTTTAAGTCTGTTATATCCTTCATATTTGTCGTGGCGTCTTATTACCTGGCCGACCGCATCGCCGGCTACAGAATTTATTGAGAGGAGCCGCCGCCATGAAAATCAAAACTTCAGCCAGCCGTAAGGTCTTTATGACCTTCAATTTTCTTATCCTTACCATGCTGTCCTTGATGTGCGTGCTGCCGTTTCTTAATGTCCTGGCCATCTCCTTCTCGGATAAAATTCCGGTTACCGAACACCGCGTCGCGTTCTGGCCCGTGGGCTTTAATACCGCCGCCTATTCCTTCATCTTGAGCCAGCCGGCTTTTATGCGCGCCCTGGTGGTCTCTGTGCAGCGGACGTTGCTGGGTGTGGCCGTTAACTTGATTCTTATCATTTTAACCGCGTATCCCCTTTCCAAAAGCAGGGAAGAATTCCGCGCAAGAGGGTTCTTTTCCTGGTTTTACGTTATTACTATTTTGTTTTCCCCGGGCCTTATCCCGGCCTACCTTGTTGTGTACTACACCAAGCTTATGAACACTGTTTGGGCGCTGGTGCTTCCAGGCGCGCTGCCGGTGTTCAGTATGCTGGTTGTTATGAACTATATCCGCGGGCTGCCAAAGGAATTGGAGGAAGCCGCCTACATCGACGGCGCTAATCACGTTCAGACCCTTTGGCGGGTTATTTTGCCGCTGTGCGCGCCTACACTGGCTACTGTTACCCTGTTCTCCTTTGTGGGCCACTGGAACAGCTGGTACGACGGCATGATGTACATGAGCGTGGTGGATAAATACCCGTTGCAAACATACCTGCGCACGGTTATTATTAACCCGGAGTCGTTCTTCCGCAACGTCACTAATGTCAGCACTAATATCGCGGTGTACCTGGGGCTTGTAAACGCGCGCACAACCAGCGCCGCCCAGCTCTTTTTGGCTATGATTCCCATTATGCTGGTATACCCGTTTCTGCAGAAATATTTTACAACCGGCCTTGTTTTAGGCAGTGTTAAAGGATAGGATGTGTTTATATGCAAAACCCCATTGACTTTCAGGGTTTTATTCAAATCGCCGTTGTGGTGAAAGACATAGAAAAAGCCGCGGCCGCCTGGGCCGAATTGTTTAATGTGCCTGTGCCGGAAATTACAAATAACCCGCCGCAGGAAAACCCGGACTTAACCTATCGCGGCAAGCCGGCCTATTATGGCCTTAAGGTCGCGAACATCAGCGCCGGGCCCTTCGTTATAGAGCTGCACGAGCCTGACGAGCGCGACAGCACTTTCCGTGAATTCTTGGACAAGCACGGGAACGGCGTGCACCACCTTGGCTTTCAGGTAGGCGAAAAGCGCGACGCGATTATTACGGAACTGGAATCCTTGGGCTACGAGACGCGCACCGTGGGCTACTACCCCGGGAGCAGCTGGACTATTGTGGACTGCGAGGACGCCATGGGCGTTAATTTAAACATAAAGCCCAGGGCTTGAATTGGGAGGGTTTATATGAATGTAATACCTATTGCCGAACGCCGTCTCTATAAAGAGGACAGAGGCGTGACAAGCGTCCTGGAGATTTACGAGCTTGAAACCGGCGTCCGGCGCGTTGTTAAGGAATATGCGGAGCTTATAGAAGCCCCTAATTGGACAAAGGACGGGAAGCGCCTTATCTTTAACCGCTGCGGGCGGATTGTGTCCTATGACTTGGATACAGGCGCGGAAAAGGAACTTGAAAGCGGCGCGGCTGACGCCTGCAACAACGACCATGTGCTTTCTCCGGACGGCGCGGGCATTGCCGTCAGCCACAACACCTGGGAAGACGGCCTTTCCCGTATCTATACTTTGCCGCTTACAGGCGGCGTACCTACGCTGGTTACGCCAATAGGCCCGAGCTACCTGCACGGATGGTCGCCGGACGGACGCTTGCTGGCCTACTGCGCCGAACGCAACGGCCGGTTTAATATTTACACAATCCCTGTGGAGGGCGGCGTCGAAACTCAATTAACCGGCCGCGAGCCAGGCGCTGGCCGCGAAGAAAAACAGTCCCCGCCCGTCTTGGACGACGGCCCGGAATATTCGCCCCGCGAGGAAAAAGGCGCCGGCTGCGGGCCTTGCATCTGGTTTAACTCCACGCGCAGCGGGCTTATGCAGGTGTGGCGAATGGACAGTGACGGCGCGAATCCGCGGCAAATGACTTTTGACGAATGCAATAACTGGTTCCCCCATATTTCACCCGACGGCTCCAAGGTCGTGTACATCACCTACAATAAGGATGACGCCGCCCCGCACTCCCATCCCCCCAACAAACATGTGGAACTGCGTCTGATGGCGGCGGAAGGCGGCCCGCACACCACCTTGGTCAAGCTGTTCGGCGGCCAGGGCACAATAAACGTTAATTCCTGGGCGCCTGACAGCAAACGCTTCGCGTTTGTCTCCTATATTCTTAAATAAGACTTGACTTGTGACTCAAAGGATGTGACAATAATGAAAGAATTGCGTGTTGCGATCGTCGGCGCGGGCTTTATAGGAATGCAGCACGCGGACGCGATAATGCGGCAGCCCGGCGCGAAACTTGTGGCGCTGGCTGACGCGGACAGCGCCGGCCTGGCGCGCAAACAGGCCCAGCTGGGCCTCAAGCGCGGTTACACCGACTATCAGCAGATGCTGGAAAAGGAAGATATAGACATTGTGCATAACTGCACGCCAAACAGCCTGCATTTTGCCGTAAGCCAGGCAGCGCTTTCCGCCGGTGTTCACGTGTACTGCGAAAAACCCCTGGCCGTCTCTGTGGAGGAAGGCGGAAAACTTACGCAAATGGCCCGCGAAAAGAAGCTGGGCAACGCCGTTAACTTTAATTACCGCGGAAACGTCTGTTTATGGGAAATGCGGGAAAGGCTGAAAAAAGACGCGGGACGTTGTTTCCTGCTGCATGGCGCGTATCTTCAGGACTGGCTTATGTACGAAACGGATTACAACTGGCGGCTGGAGGAATGCGGCAATGGCCTTGCCCCCAGGGCACTGGCGGATATAGGCTCACATTGGTTCGACCTGGCGCAGTTTGTCCGGGGCAAACGCATTACGGCTGTAAACGCGGCTTTGTTTAACGTCTGGCCGGAACGGGTAAAGCCTTCCGGGGACCGCGTACCCGTCCGAAGCGAGGATGGCGCGGTTGTACAAATGAAATTTGAGGACGGTTTACTGGCGTCCTTGGTGCTTTCGCAGGTCAGCGCCGGATATAAGAACCATATCGCGCTTTCGGCGGACTGCGAACGTTACTCTATGCGCTGGCAGCAGCAGCAGCCGGACAAGCTGGTACTGGGCAAACGGGACGGCGGCGAGGAAGTGCTCTACGCCGACGCGGGCTGGCTAAGCGGGGCGGCTGGGAAACACGCGTCCCTGCCCAACGGTCACAGCGGCGGTTGGGCGGACGCGTTGCGCAACATGATAGGTGAGTTTTACCAGGCTATTCGGGACGGAAGCGCGCAGCGCGGAGAACCGGGCAATTACGCCACATTCGAGGACGGCCTGTATATAATGAGGCTGGCGGAAGCCTGCGCCGCCAGCTGGCGGGAGCAAAAGTGGCGTGAATTATCGAATTATTCAAAGAAGGGGAAAGAATAAATGCGCTATAAAAAATTTGGAAACACCGGAATAGAATTATCCGTGCTGGGCTTTGGCGCAATGCGCCTGCCCATGCTTGACACGGCGGACGGGAAAAAGATTGTGGACGAGGACGCGGCGGTGGCCATATTGCGCCGGGCTTTCGAATTAGGGGTCAACTATGTGGACACCGCGCCCTATTACTGCGAGAAATTAAGCGAAGTAGCTGTGGGCAAGGCACTAAAAGGCTGGAGGGACAAGGTTTATCTTTCGACTAAGAATCCTATAGAGGACGATTCCGGCGCGCACTGGCGCGAACGTCTGGAAAATTCCCTGAAAAAATTGGATACAGACTATATAGATTTTTACCATATGTGGGGCATAAGCCTGGAGACGTTTAAGACCAAGATAGATGTGAAGGACGGCCCGATAGAGGCGGCGTTAAAGGCCAAGGAGGAAGGGCTGATAAAACATATATCGTTTTCATACCACGACGCGCCGCAAAACATGGCGGAAATAATCGACAGCGGATACTTTGAGTCTGTGTTAATGCAGTACAATCTTCTGGACCGGTCTAATGAGAAAAATATCGACTACGCCCAGTCGAAGGGCCTGGGCGTGGTTATTATGGGGCCTGTGGGCGGCGGGCGGCTGGGCGCGCCCAGCCCCGCGATTTTAGAGCTGCTGGGAGGCAGGGCGAAAAGCTCAGCCGAAATCGCGCTGCGCTATGTGCTTTCCAACCCCAATGTAAATATTGCCTTATCCGGCATGGGCAGCATAGCCATGGTAGAGGAGAACGCGGCCGCGGCCACGGGCACCGGAAGCTCCGGCCCCGCCGGCTCGCTTACCGAGGAGGAGCGCGGGCGGGTCAGGGCCATGATGGAGGAAAACAAGCGCCTTGCCGAATTGTACTGCACTGGCTGCAAGTATTGTATGCCATGTCCCCAGGGCTTGGACATACCGCATATTTTCCAGCTGATGAATTACCACAGGGTGTATGGCTTGACTGAGTACGCCCGCGGCGAATACAAGCAGATTGTAACAGGCACGAGCTGGGTTAAGAGCGCCGACGCGTCTAAATGCGCGGCCTGCGGCGCCTGCGAAAAAAAATGCCCGCAAAAGCTGAAGATTATTAATCAGCTGAAGGAAACCCACCTGGCCTTGGCCTGAGGGCTGGTAATATAGCGTTGCGTTATGCTTAGCAAGCTCGGCTATCGTGGACGAGTCCCATTGGCGCGAACTTAGGAATGGGAAAGGTCAAAAGATTAAGACCTTGGGGCTCTGCCCCAAACCCCGCTGGGGACTTCGCCCCCAGACCCCTTCTTAAGTGCGGCGGATGCAGCGCTTTTTGATGCAGGGACAGCTTTTCAAGCCCGACTATCGGGGACGAGTCCCATTGGCGCAAACTTAGGAATGGGAAAGGTCAAAAGATTAAGACCAACGGACAGTTCACCGTTAGGGGCTCTGCCCCAAACCCCGCTGGGGACTTCGCCCCCGATACCG
>JAISYE010000087.1 GCA_031297485.1 Clostridiales bacterium | reverse complement strand
CGCGGCGCTCATTTTGACCCTGTGCTGGCGGACGTGTTCGAACAGGCGACGGACCACTTTTATCCCCGCGAACGCTGAAATTTGCGGTAAAAAACAGGCACCCACAGTCCGCCCCTACAGAAAAACACCGCACTCGCCGCCCTTAAGAAGAGGTCTGGGGATGAAGTCCCCAGCGGGGTTTGGGGCAGAGCCCCATAAGCGCGAGTTTAAGAAAAAAATCCCCAATCCCTTTTTTTTAAAAATCCTCAACCTGCATCAAAAAGCGCCGCACTCGCCGCACTTAAGAAGGGGTCTGCGTCGAGCAAGCTCGACTATCGGGGATGAAGTCCCCAGCGGGGTTTGGGGCAGAGCCCCAAGGTTTTAGGGTTTTAACCTTCCTCATTCCTTAAGTTCGCCCCAAGGGGCAGAGTCCCAAATGTTAAAGTCTTTGGTAAATGTATTCATACACGAGTATAAACTAGGAGGAGCGTTTTGCGTGTGACTGTTCAAGAAGCTGTCGAACGCTACGAGCAAGACATCATAAGAGATATCCAACGCCTGGTGCGTATCCGCAGCGTGCGGGAGCCGGAGCTTCCGGACGCGCCCTTCGGAAGGGGCTGCGCGGAGGTCCTGCGCGTGGCGCTGGACATGGGACGGGCGCTTGGTCTGCGGGTTAAGAACGTTGACAACTACGCGGGCCATATCGAACTGGGCGACGGCGAGGAGATTGTAGGGGTGCTTAACCACTTGGACGTTGTACCGGAGGGCAGAGGCTGGGACAGTGACATCCCCCCTTACGAGGCGGTCTATAAGGACGGCTGTATCTTCGGGCGCGGCACCTATGACAATAAAGGCCCGGCGGTTGTTTCGCTGTATTGCTTAAAAGCGATAAGTGACTTGGGCGTGCCGCTGAAACGCAAGGTCCGCCTGATTCTTGGCACGGACGAGGAGACGGACTGGGTGGACATGGCCTATTACTTCGCGCGGGAGCAGCTGCCGGTTCTGGGCTTTTCCCCGGACCTGGGCTATCCGATCTGCAACCGCGAAAAAGGGATGCTGACACTGCGGTTTGACGCCGCCCGCCCTGAACCGCCCGCCTGCCCGTCCCCTGTTTTATCCGTAACCGGCGGCCTTGCGCGCAACTCCACGCCGGAGGAGTGCCGGGCCGAGGTGGACCTGGCGCTGGCCGGACGCGCCGGTGAGGAACTCCCTGGCCGAATTGCGGCCTTAGGCGGGGTGATCGAATCCCGGGAAGGCGATATAATCCGCGTTTTCCGCGCGGGAAAGGCATCTCACGGCACCGCGCCCCAGGAAGGCGACAACGCTGTGGCGCATATGCTGGAGATATTGGAGCCGCTCTTTTGTGAGCGGGATGACGCGCGGAGCAGGTTTTTGCGTTTCGCGCGGCAGAAAGTCGGTTATGAGACAGACGGCGCGGCGCTGGGCATAAAGGCGGAAGACGAGCCGTCCGGCCCGTTGACTGTAAACATGGGGCTATTTCGCATGGACGCCTTGGAAGCGTATTTTACGCTGGACATCCGGTTCCCTGTTACGCACACAAAGGACGCGATAACCGCGGTGCTGGGTCCCCTTGCGGACGAATACGGCGCGGAGATGTCTGTGGTATCTTACAAAGCCCCCTTATATGTCAGGCCGGACTCGCCGTTGATACAGGCGCTTTCCCGGGCCTACGAGCGCGTAACAGGTGAAAAACCCGGGCTGTTCGGCATGGGCGGCGGCACTTACGCGCGGGTACTGCGCAACAACGGCGTGGCTTTCGGGCCCGGCGGGCTGCCGGGTCCGCCATCCATACCGCCGGAAAAGCAGCGCAAGGGCAGTACCCACGCGCCCAACGAATTCTGCATTGTGGCCGACTTTATGAAGCACGCCCATCTATGCGCCGAGGCCATTATCGAATTGGCCAATTGTTAAAGTCATAAAGTCAAAAGGGCATATGGGGGCATTGAAAATATGGCATTTTTAACTGAGCATGACAAGATTTATACAACAAAGGAAGATATCTGCGCACACGTTGGGGACGACTATGCGGATTTTATGGGAGCGGTGACGCCGCCCATCTTTCAAACTAGCCTGTTCGTGATACCAACAGAGGACAATGGAGTAGGGGAGCTTGGGTATAACTATACCCGTGTGAATAACCCTACAATCGCGGTGGCGGAGCGCAAGATGGCGGCGCTTGAGGGCGGCGAGGGCGCCCTGTGTTTCGGGTCCGGTATGGCGTCCATTACGGCGGCGATCCTCCATTTTGTAAAAAAAGACAGCCATGTGGTAATGGTGCGCAGTATATATGGTGTAACGCGTGTGTTGCTGTGCGATTATTTGACGAAGAAATTGGGCCTGCGTGTAACCGCGGTCAACGGAGACAGTACGGATGAAATCTTAGCCCAGGTCCGGCCGGATACCGCGCTCATTTTTCTCGAAAGCCCGTCCAGCGCCGTGTTTAAACTGCAGGATTTAAAGGCGATAGCGGATTTCGCGCGGCCCCGCGGTATAGGCACTGTTATTGACAATACCTACGCCACGCCCCTGTACCAAAACCCGCTGACCTATGGCATTGACCTGGTCTGTCACACGGTGTCCAAGTATCTGGGCGGCCACAGCGATATAGTGGGGGGCGTAACCATCGGCTCCCGCCAGCGGATCGAGCAGATATCAGGCGAGCGTTTCCTGCTGGGTGCGAACATGGACCCTCACCAGGCGTGGCTTATGATCCGCGGTATCCGCACTTTGCCGTTGCGTCTGCGTCAGCACGCGGAGAACGCGCTTAAAGTAGCGCGGTTCCTTGAAGGGCATCCCTATATCCAGCGGGTTATATACCCCGCCTTGGAGAGTTTCCCGCAGCGCGAACTGGTCAATAAATACCTGTCCGGTTATAACGGGCTGTTGAGTTTTGTGCCGGACGGTACACCGGACAGTATCCGCAAAATGATAAGCAAGTGCAGGCATTTCCAGCACGGTGTCAGCTGGGGCGGGTTTGAAAGTCTGATTGTCAGTATCAGTGTGGGTGCCGGCAAGGAAGATGCCGCCGCGAGCGACGTGCCCGTCAACCTGGTGCGGATTCATGTGGGTTTGGAAAACGCCGGCACGCTTATTGAGGACCTGGGGCAGGCGCTTAAGTATCTGCGGCAGTAGACGCGCTTAAGGTCAAAAGATTATAGACCAACGGACAGTTCACCGTTAGGGGTTCTGTCGTTTAGGAAGTCAAAAAGATTAAGACCGTGGGACTCTGCCCCAAATCCCGCTGGGGTCTAGTACCCAGAACCCACTTTTGCGCGTCAACTGCGGCGCGTTTGTTGCAGGGTACAGCTTTTCAATAATGTAGGGGCGAACTGTGTTTGCCCGTCTGATGCGTCGGATATCAACGTCCGTGAATACCCAACAAATCGTCCGGCACCCTAGACCGGGCCGAAAAAGGAGCGTTAAATATGTCTAAAACAGAAGAACTTGATTTGCATATAAATAGGAATTCCAACCCCTCCGAGCTGCGCATTACGGATATGCGCTATACCTGTCTCACGGGCGCGCCCTTGAACACTATTCTCGTAAAACTGTACACCAACCAGGGTATTACGGGTGTAGGCGAGCTGCGTGACGGCGGCAGCTTTTATTACGCGGCCCAGTTAAAGAGCCGTATATTGGGCGAAAACCCCTGTAATGTGGAAAAACTTTTCAAGCGCGTCAAACAGTTCGGAGGTCCGGCCCGTCAGGCGGGAGGCGTGTCCGGCGTGGAGACCGCGCTGTGGGACCTGGCCGGCAAGGCTTACGGCGTGCCTGTCTATCAAATGCTGGGCGGCAAGCACCGTGAGGCTGCCCGCGTCTATACCCATCCGGGTTTCACTATTCCGCAGGACGAACCCAAAAATGGCCGCACACTGGGCAAATACCTTAAAAAGCGTGTGACCGAAATGGGCTTCACCATGTGCAAGACGGCCATTGGCGTGGAAACAGTCCAGCGGCTTTACCCCGACGAGCCCGTTATATCCGCGCCGCTGGGACGGCTGCGCGAGGTAGAGGAAGCGGGCGCGGCCCTTGGCAAATACCCGCCGGATTTTTACGCCACAGCCGGTCCGGAAGCCTTTGGCAATCGCAACCGCGCCTATTTTGAGGTGTTCCGCGAAATGCCCTATAACTTTTATCGAATAACAGAACGCGGCCTGGACTTGTACGAACAGGAAATCGCCGCCATGCGCGAAGAGCTTGGCTATGAGACTCCTCTTGCCATCGACCACATCGGCAGCCTTAACCTGGAGGACTGCGCACGCCTGCTGCGCCGGCTGGAGAAATACAGCCTGGCCTGGGTAGAGGACGCGCTGCCGCCTTACTATGTCCAGGAATATAAGCAGCTTTCCCAAATGAGCACTGTACCGCTGGCCACTGGTGAGGACCTTTACTTGACGGATGGGTTCGAACCCCTGTGCGTGAACCGCGCCGTGCCGATTATTCATCCGGACGTAGCCTCCTGCGGGGGAATACTGGAAATGAAGCGCATCGGCGACTTGGCGGAACGTTACAATATTTCCATGATCGGCCATATGTGCGAGACGCCGGTGGCAGCCATAGCAACCGCCCATGTGGGCGTAGCCACGGAGAGTTTTATAGCCCTGGAGTTCCCATGCCCGGACGTGCCATGGTGGCACGATATGGTGCTGGGCTTCGGCGGGCAGGTTATCCGTGACGGGTTCCTCAAGCCCAACGACAAACCGGGTTTGGGTTTCGACGACACGAATGATGAACTGCTGGCGGAACATTTAATGCCTGGCACAGGCGGGGTGTGGAATAATACGGATTGCTGGAACGTAATCTATTCTCACGACAAAAAATATGAGTGATAAAATGATAGTGCTGCAAAACGCCGCGGTGCGGGTCGTAATCGACTGTGAAAGCGAACTGTACAGGGGCGGCAGGTTTGACCGGCAGGGGTTAATCGCCTCTTTCCGGCGCGGACCGGCTGAATTTTGCGGCGCCGAAGGCGAAGGCGGCGGGGTCGGTCTCTGCAACGAGTTCGGTCTGGCGGACCCTGTCGGCTTCGAGGATGCCCAACAGGGCGGCTTGTTTCTGAAGATAGGCGTCGGCTGGCTGCAAAAGACCACTGACCAGTATCGGCAGGTGTATCCCTATCCTATAGCCGAACTGGTCCGCTCGCAATACACCCGGTTGGACGGCGCCGTGCGTTGCGGTTTTGACAGCGGTGAGGAAAACGGGTACGCCGTCCGCTGTAGTAAGACCTATACACTGACGGAGGACGGGGTAAGCGTCGCGTTCTCCTTGGAGAATACCGGCAGCAAGGCAATCGCTACGTCTGAATACTGCCATAATTTCCTGACTGTAAACGGAACAGGCGGTCTGCCCGTTGACTCGAAGTATTCTCTGCAAACGGGCTGCGAACCCATCGACAGGGCGGTACGGGACCTCATTGCGGGCGGGCAGCCCGTCTATTACGCCGCCTTTGACAGGGCCGCGCTGCCGGATTCTTTTCGCGAATGGCGTTTCTCCCATGAGGATTCGCCGGTGATGTTCCGGGAATCCTGTGATTTTCATCCCGTCCGGTTCGCGGTGTGGGGCACGCGCGCGGTTATCTCCGCCGAATGTTTCCACGCTCTCCGCTTACTGCCGGGGGAAAGGGCGGTATGGTCCCGGACTTATTACTTGCTGGAACGTGTCTGAAAATTTGTCGGGGCGGACTGTGTTCGCCAGCTCCCTCTGAAATTCCACCATGCCTTAAGGCGTGTTTGAAAATTCCTTAGAGCGCGAAAATTCGAATGAAACCGCTGCAATGATAGTCGAGCTTGCTCGACGCTTCGCGCTGGAATCCAGTTTTCAAACACGTCCTAAGGCGTGTTTGAAAATTCCTTAGAGCGCGAAAATTCGAATGAAACCGCTGCAATGATAGTCGAGCTTGCTCGACGCTTCGCGCTGGAATCCAGTTTTCAAAT
>JAISYE010000086.1 GCA_031297485.1 Clostridiales bacterium | reverse complement strand
AAGAAGAAGCGCTCCGTAAGGAAGAAGAAGCCCGCCGCAAGGAAGAAGAAGCCCGCCGCAAAGGCATAGCTTTGGCGATGCGATTAGGCGCTTCAATAGAAACTATTAGTCAAGCATATAATATTTCTGTAGAAGAAGTCTCTAATTTTGCCAATAACAGCCGAGCTTACTCGACGTAATAAGGAAGGCAGAGGGTATGAGAGATATGACCCAAGAGGTTTTGGATTTTGTAAAAGAGAACGACGTAAAGTTTATACGGCTGGGATTTTGCGACCCGTTTGGTATGCATAAGAATATATCCGTAATGGCGGACGAGTTGGAGACGGCGTTTAAACAAGGTGTGTCCTTTGACGCCTCGGCCATAAAGGGGTTTCGGGACATAACCCAGTCGGACTTGCTCCTGTTCCCAGACCCAGCCACCCTGACCGTGCTGCCTTGGCGGCCGGAGCCAGGGCGTGTGGTGCGCTTCTACTGCGATGTCCGGCATCCGGATGGCACGGTTTTCCCGCGGGATAGCCGCTACCTCCTTAAACGGGTGATACAGCGCTGCGAAAGTATGGGCTATGTCTGCACTATTGGCGCGGAATGTGAATTTTACCTGTTTAAAACAGACAGTCAGGGCGCCCCCACCCTAGAAACCCTGGATAACGGCGGATACTTGGATATTTCGCCGCTGGACAACGGCGAAAATATCAGGAGGGAAATCTGCCTGTGCCTGGAGGAAATGGGCCTGCGGCCAGAGTCCTCCCATCACGAGCAAGGCCCGGGTCAGAATGAAATTGATTTTAAATTCAGCGACGCCCTTTCTAGCGCGGACAATTTCCTGACCTTTAAGTCGGTCGTCAAGTCTATAGCGGCCCGCAACGGACTTTTCGCCTCTTTTATGCCTAAACCTCTGATGGACCGGAGCGGGAGCGGCTTGCATGTAAATATTTCCCTTTCTAGGGACGGCCTGAATATTTTTAAAAGCGGCGAGGAACATTCGAAAGAGGCGGAGAGTTTTATCGCCGGCGTGCTGAAAAAGACCCGGGAAATGACGCTGTTTCTAAATCCTATTGCCAATTCTTACGAGCGCTTTGGAAAATGTGAAGCCCCCAAGTATGTATCCTGGTCCCATCAGAACCGCTCGCAGCTTGTGCGTATTCCGGCGGCCGCCCGGGAAAAGGTCAGGATGGAACTGCGCTCGCCGGACCCGTCCCTTAACCCTTACTTGGCCTTTGCCCTTATACTGGCTGCGGGTTTGGACGGAATCGAAGCTAAGCTGCCGTTGCCGCCGGCTGTGGATGTCAATTTATATAACGCTGACGAAGAAGCGCTGCGCGGGCTGGAGAAACTGCCCGCAACCCTGCCGGACGCCCTGGCTGCGGCCGCGGACAGCGCCTTTGTTAAAAAAGTTATCGGCGGGGAACTCTTGATGGAATACGTAGAGCTTAAGAAAGCGGAAGCCGCGCGCTTTGCCAGATGTTCCGACGTGGAAACTTTTTACAAGGAGAATTATTTATATATATATTGACATTAACAGAAAGGCGGCGAGTTTGTGGAAAGCACATTAATTGTGTCACATTCGGAGAAAAGCGTCGCTGTTTTTAGAGATATTTTGCGTTCGTTTTCGCAAGGGCAGCTTACAGCCGTAAATTCGGCTGGCGCCGCGCGCCGCCTGCTGCTGGAGCAGGAGTTTGACCTTGTGATAATAAACGCGCCGCTGCAGGATGAGTCAGGGGAAAGTCTTTCGCTGCACGCGGCGTCTAAAGGCTTTGGCCAGGTAATACTTGTTGTAAGCTGCGAGCTTTTTGACGAGGTATCCGCGGCCACGGAGGATTACGGCATAATAACCGTAGCCAAGCCGATGAACAAGAGCCTGTTCTGGTCGGCGCTGAAACTTGCAAAGGCGGCGCAAAGCAAACTGGCAGCCATGCGAGCGGAGAATTCACGCCTTGCGCGGCAGTTGGAGGACATGCGCCTGGTCAACCGCGCGAAGGGCGTACTAATTTCGCGCCTGAACATGAGCGAGCCGGAAGCGCATAAATATATAGAGCGGCAGGCCATGGACCTGCGGCTTACCAAGCGCGCCGTGGCGGAGAATATTCTGACGTCCGCTGGCGGACAATATGAAGATTGAGGCGGGTTTTCTATGGGGATAAAATTTACAAAAATGCATGGCTGTGGAAATGATTATATTTATATTAATTGTTTCGATTGCGAAGTACTTTCTTTGGATAACCCGACGAACAAGGGCGGCGCGGAGCGCAGTTTTCGCCGCGTTCCAACGGACAAACCACCGTTAGGCTGCGAAAATTCCGCGGATTGGCCCGAGCGTCTGGCTGCCGAGCTGTCCGACAGGCATTTCGGCATAGGTGGCGACGGCCTTGTGCTGATTTTGCGCTCCTCTGTGGCGGACGCGCGCATGAGGATGTTTAACGCCGACGGCAGCGAGGGCCGCATGTGCGGCAACGCCATACGGTGTGTTGGCAAGTATCTCTACGACAATGGCCTTGTGACAAGTCGGAACGTGACAATCGAAACCCTAAGCGGCATTAAGGAGTTGGCTCTTACGGTTGAAAACAACAGGGTCATCGCCGCGCGGGTAAATATGGGCAGGCCGGAATTCGCGCCGGATAAAATACCCGTTGCTCTGCCAGGGGAAAAGATTATAAACCATATGGTTAGTTTAGGAAATCCGGGTAGGGACTATTACATCACCTGCGTTTCTATGGGCAACCCCCATGCCGTGGTTTTTTGCCCGGACCCGGCTGGCCTTGACTTGCCGGCCCTTGGCCCTGTGTTTGAAAACGCGGGGATTTTTCCACATAAAGTCAACACCGAATTTGTGAAAGTGATAAACGAAAACTTGTTGGAGATGCGCGTATGGGAACGCGGCAGCGGCGAAACCTTGGCCTGCGGCACGGGCGCCTGTGCGGCCGCTGTGTCGGCGGTTGAAAACGGGTTTTGCGGCAAGGACAGGGATATTACGGTAAAACTGCGGGGCGGAGAGCTTGTCATAAATTACGGGGACGAGGCGGTATTTATGACAGGTAACTGCGTAAAGGTCTTTGACGGGGAAATTTGACGAGGTGTTGTGCTAGGGCCTGTTTGAAAACTAGATTCCGATACAATGTCAACAGGTTAAGGATTTTCGAGTTATACTCGCGAACATTGAGATTTGCCACATTAAAGTCACCGCACTTCATGCACTTAAGAAGGGGTCTGCGTCGAGTAAGCTCGGCTATCGCACTCGCCGCCCTTTAAGAAGGGGTCTGCGTCGAGCAAGCTCGGCTATCGCACTAGCCGCCCTTTAAAAAGGGGTCTGCGTCGAGCAAGCTCGACTATCGCACTCGCCGCCCTTTAAGAAGGGGTCTGCGTCGAGTAAGCTCGACTATCGCACTCGCCGCCCTTTAAGAAGGGGTCTGGGGGCGAAGTCCCCAGCGGGGTTTGGGGCAGAGCCCCAAGGTCTTAAGGTTTTAAGGTTTTAGGTCTTGCCCTTCTCCATTCCTTATGTTCGCGCCAGCGGGACATAGTCCGCCCCGGCG
>JAISYE010000085.1 GCA_031297485.1 Clostridiales bacterium | reverse complement strand
GTTGACAGTGCGGCGCGTTATGTTGGGCGGCGAGTGGATAGAGACGGATTAGTAATGGCTGCTATTTTTGTTGTCGGTGGAAACCGCCGATGGATGGCTGTTCACAAACCAATACAATGTCAACAGGTTAAGGGGTTTTTGATGCAATTTTACGTAATAGCGAATATTGTTAATCCAATGTCAACAGGTTAAGCGGACGAACCAACGGACAAATCACCGCAACGGACAAATCACCGCAACGGACAAATCACCGTTAGGGTTCGCCCGTGTTATACTTACGAACGAATACATTTGCCAAACATGAAAACCTAAAACCTAAGACCTTGGGGCCAACGAACAAACCATCGTTAGGCCCCAAACCCCGCTGTGGCCTTCGCCCCCGATAGCCGGGCTTGCCCGGCGCAGACCCCTTCTTAAGGGCGGCGAGTGCGATAGCCGGGTTGCCCGGCGCAGACCCCTCCTTAAGCGCATGAAGTTCGGGGACTTTAATGTGGCAAATCTCAATGTTCGCGAGTATAACTCGAAAATCCTTAACCTGTTGACATTGATTGTTAATCCTAAAATATTTGGTAGTCTTGACATCTGATATGCTGTTATTATATGCCAAACAAACGGAAAGTTAACAGGAATTTTTAAGCAAATTTCCACAAGCAGCAAATTCAAAGGCATTTTATACAAGACCTCTGTTTTGGCACAATCCAGGTCAAAAAGTTTAACGGGAACTCAGGCCATACAGTCAGAAGCTCATGCCTATGGGGCGTCGCCCCATAGGCCTTAAGGCTTTTCACCTGCTTTCCAGCTCGGCGAAGAACTCAATGTATTCCCGGGCCTTCGCGATCCCTTGCGCAATGCAGCTGTCCTCGCTGCCCCGCTCTCTTTTGTGGTTGTCTATGCACTGGTACGTCAACCCGTTAAGGGCGGAACACAGCAGTTCGTCCCGAAGTTCGTCCGTGCTCAGTTGAATGGGGTACATGGCGGCCAGCGCCGTGCCTTCCGCGATTTCATCCGGCTGGAGGTCAATCCTGTCCATAAACAGCGTGCATACTTCGGGATATTTTATGAACAGTGTCAATTTCTGCTCCACTAACAGTATCAACTGGTCATATATGCTTTTGTCGTCATCCGTTTCACTGTCAAGCGGCTTTAAAACAGACTTCTTTAATTGCGCCACAAGCTCGTCAAAAAGGGTCTGCTTATCCTTGTAGTAATAAAACACAAGCCCGTTCGCCACTTTAGCCTCGGAGGCAATGTCCCGCGTCTTCGCTCCCCCGTACCCATGCTCGGCAAACACACGCAGCGCTCCCTCTAAAATCTTCGCGCGTTTTGTATCGTTTACTCCGTCCCATAAATCCAAAGTCATAATATGATCCCTTCCTTACTGAATTTTTCCGACATGCTATACCGTAATATATATCTTACTGACACATATGTCCATAGCATATCCCACTTATATAGATTAATACATTTTGAGCGTCAGGTAAAGGGGTGATTGATAATTTATTTGACTTTTTTGCCCGCCTCTGACCCGCTCGCAACTGAAATATTCAGAGCCTTTCCCTTAATAGGCAAGAATGCTGATTTTGCGCCATTTCTGTGTTTTAAAATCCAGTATTTAAGCCATTCTGCTTTATTCAGGGATAAGTCCTTAGACGCTGCTCGGTATATATGTTATTCAGACAATAAGAGACGATATTTAAATGAAATGTCTGGAAAATTCAAGAACTGGGAACCAACTGACGCTGTCCTTCGCAGTCATTTGCTGCTGGCAGACTCAAGGTTTTAATTGATATGCCCAAAGCAATGCCAACAGGTTAAGCGGACGAATACAGTTCGCCCGCTTAACCTGTTGACAAGGGATTATTAATATTATTGTTATCATGAACCGGCACACACTCTCATCTGCTTGACGAATAACCTTGGCGAACGCGTTCGTTCGCGGGTATAAATCAGCCCCGCGCCGCGCCGGTCCTGATGTGCCAGTCCTTGAAGGCGGCGCGTGCGCCGCCCGCGAGCACCGCGCCCACGCAGCCGTTCAGGTAAGGCGCGTCCTGGTCCGTGAAGGCGATAAGCTCCGCGCCGCCCGCGTCATAGATGCGGATGTCAGCGCTGCTGCAGGTAACGCGCAGGGTCACAGGCGTATTTTCCTCGTACTTGAACGGAATTTCCGCCAAAGAGCGGTATGCGCACTCCTCGTTCTTCATAAGCCGCAGTTTCCCAGCTTCCAGCGCCGCGCAGTAGCCGCGGGCCGCGCCCTGTACCCTGAACCCTAGCCCTGCCCGCGAGTCCGGCCTGGGCATTAACAGCGGCGTTACCGTCCCCGTAAAATCAATGTCACGCCATTCCGCATGGCCTGTGTACACCTCCGCAAAGGCCGGGGACGCGCCAACCATCGCGTCGTTCTCCAGCGTCCATATGCCGCGCAAACAGGTAAACTGGCTTATTTCCATGTGAAGGCTGTTCCAGACCTGCACGCGCTCCTGGGCAAAGTCAATGCCGTAATCCGCTTCGCCTTCCACCGTCAGGTCGTCCAGCAGCAGGGCCGCCGCCGTGTCCCAGCCCGTGTCAAGTGATACGCTTACGCCTACCTCGTCTATACATACGCCGGTGCCTGCCGGTATGGTCCATGCCAGTCCCGCCCAGTCCCCGCCGACGGCCGTCTCCTCGGAACGCGCCACTGTCCCGCTGTTGCCGTCAATGGCGTACAAAGCCGCGTGAAATTTATGGCCGCTGTGGCTTTTAAGTTTGACCCGCACAGCCTGGCCGGGGTAGACCAAGGGCGAAAACGCCGGGTCGTACCGGTTGTCGTGAAAGTCCTCCGGCCGGAAATGAGTGCGTTTACAAATACGGAACCGCTCGCCGCCCCGCAGCGGTGAAATTACCGCCTTAAGCGCCCCCGTGCCGCTGGCCGCGTCCTCATCCGTTTGGATAAGCGCGCAGTCCAAGTCACTTGATTCGGTGGTTTCGGCATAAGCCCGAAGCCCGTGGGTGGAGCCAGGGAACTCGAAATGGCAGCGCAGCCCCTCGGGCTTTAAAAATTCCCGCCAGCGTTCCGGCACCTCCTCGCCCGCTATTTTGTAGCCAAGGTTCGCTATATAGGCCGCGCACCAGGGCGCGTCCAAAAAGTTGCGGCAGCCCAGCACGGTGGAGACCGCGAAAGCGTCGCCCACACGGTCCCGCCAGCGTTTGTCAATACCGCCGAGGCCCACCAGCACGCCCATAATCGCGCCCACATTCCCTACGTTGCAATCCGTGTCCCAGCCGCACATGTTACATATGCACAAGGTACGCGAAAAATCACCCTGGCCGTATAGCATGCTCATGACCATAACAGCGGAATTAGGTATAATATGGCACACGCCGGGATAACGGTCGTAGCCCCAATAGCGCCGAATAAAGTCAAAAGCCTGTTCCCAGTCGCTTATGGAGTCGCTGGAGTGAAGCGCCATAATGTCCCGGGTCATTCTCGCGTACTCGCAGTCCGCCGGTATAACAGACAGCCCGGCCTCCAGCACCTTGCGTATGTCGCGTTCCGTAAACGCCGCGGCTATACACGCGGCCACAAACATGCCGCCGTATACGCCGTTGCCGCCGTGGGTAACGCTGGCGGCTTTGGCCGCATACCGCGCCGCTTTATGCGGGTCGCCTGGCGCTATAAGGCCCCAGGGGTCAATAAAAATCTGCCCTCCTATCTGCTCCGCCACTGCCGCGCCGTTATGCTCCACACTGCCGGACAGTGGCGCCGGCAGACCGTCGCGCAGGTTGATGTACGCCGTGTGTTCCGTGGATTTACCATAGCCGCCCCACCAGAAAAAGCCATGCTCGTAAGGCGCGTGATTCAGCAGCGCCAGGCCAATCTGACGCGGGGTTATGTCTTCCGTATAAGTGTAATCGTACAGGGCGGACAGCAGGGCCAGCGGCGCGTTGGTATCGTCGTCCGCGGCAAACAGCTTTGTGTATGTGTCAATATAGGTGTCCAGCCGCCCGTATATTTTCCGGATGTTCTCATAGCTCCAGCCTTCCACCGGCACGCCGAAGCGCACCCCTATCAATTTCCCCAGCCAGCCCGCGTAGCACCGCTCGGCATAGTCAGTTGGTATCATGCAGCAATTCCTCCTTAAAGTCAAAAAAGTCAAAGTCAAAACCTTGGGGCCTAACGATGATTTGTTCGTTGGCCCCAAACCCCGCTGGGGACTTCGCCCCCGATAGTCGAGCTTGCTCGACGCAGACCCCTTCTTATGCGCGGCGGGTGCGGCGCTTTTGATGTAGGTACAGCCTTTTTAGGGATTGTTTATCTTTTCTTAATTCTTAGGTTCGCGCCTATGGGGCTCTGCCCCAGACCCCTTCTTTATGCGCGTGGAGCGCGGCATTTTTAATGAATGCGGCGCTCCAATAAAAGAATGTGACAGACTGTGCCCTACGGTCCAACAATCTGATTATTATACAAGCCCGGCGCGCTGGCCGCAATACAAAAAACGCGCATGTTTTTTAAATATCCGCGCGTCTTTTGCCGAAAAAATGCGCGGATATTAAAAGAAAATGCGCGGAAATTGCAATGCCTTTATAAACAAAATTGTATATTATTCTGGTACAAAATTAATGTACAGGAGGTATTTAACTATGAACACGCGAATAATAAAAGCGTTACTCCTCGCACTGGCGCTGACGCTTGGCCTGGGGGCTTGCGGCGCGCCTAAGGAGGCCGGGCAGCCCGCGGGGTCTGAAGGCGTAAGCGCTTCTGGTCTGGAGCCGATACGTTTTTCAATTTTCAGCCCGGACGCTCACCGGAAAATTCCGCCGGACGACGCGCCCATTGTGCAGCAGGTATTCGACAGCACAGGCGTTATGTTCGACTGGATTATCCCTCCGGCGGAAGCGCGGGAACGGCTGAACATTATGCTGGCTACGGACGACCTGCCCGACCTGATTACATTCTGGGACGCCACAATGCAGAAGCAGTTTATTGAGGCCGGCAAGCTGCTGGATGTGGAACCCCTTATGAAGGAATACGCGCCGCAGACCTACGAGGTAAATTACGCCAGCTTCCGCGACCGCATACGTGACGCGGACGGCAAGATGTACTTCCTGCCAGGCGGGTACGAGTTTGGGGACGCGGCGGACAGCCTGGGCTTTCCAGAGACTTCTACGGCCTATTCCGCGCGCACGGGGCTGTTGGAGGAATTAGGGTGGTACAATCCCGACAGTTTGGACGCCATTTACGAGCTGCTGAAAATCTCCAAGGAACGGCAGCCGGAGATGTCGCCCCTGGCCCTGGCGCTGGGACCCGAGGGGCACCTGTGGGCCATGAACGGCTTGGGAGCCGGCGCCTATGGCCTTACTTACACGGGCACAGGTGATGTGCACGGTATTTTGCTTTATAACGGCCAAGTGGAATTTTTCTCCGACGTGCCGGAATTGAAGGAATGGTACGCGTATCTTAACAAAATTCACCGGGAAGGCTTGCTGGATATTGAGTCTCCTGTAATGTCCGCGGACATGCTGAAGGAGAAGCTGGTAGCCGGCAAGATTTTCAGCTGGTTTGGCGAAGGCTGGGAACCAGGCAGCGAGTTTATCTCGTACATGGAGTCCATAGGCTCGGACGAGCAGTGCGATTGGTACTTTCATCCCCGCGCAAACGACAGCGTGACGAAAACCACCTACGCGCAATATCAAAAGGGCCTGCATACCACGGGAGTGACTGTGACAAAGAACTGCAAGGACCCGGCGCGGTTTTTCCAGTTTTTTGAGTGGATTAACACTGAAGAAGGCTGGCTGAAATCCCACGGTATAATAGACTGGGATTTTACGGGTGAAAACACTATGGAGAATACCGAGGGCTACGACTTTGTGGTATTGAACGACGTGCCGGAGGTACGGCCCGGCATGAAGCGCCTTGTGGCCTCCGAATGGATGGGCAACAGCTGGAACGATGACGAAAACTGGTGGTGGAACCGGGGCCTGGAGAATTTCGGCGCTTTTAAATACCTGGAAGGCAACCATCCCAACGGCAAATACGATTATGTAGGCGACCGGGACGTGGGCATGTGGTGGGACGAAAACACCAAGCGCATTTACGGGGCTTACGGCATGACCGGGCTTAATTACTGGGAGATAATGACCGCCACGGGCAGCGACAACACTGTAATACACAGCCTTGTTATAGAACCCGGCACTGACGAGGCTATCGCTTCAGTCGCCATGGACGAGTATTTGCGGACGCAGCTGCCGCGCGTTATTGTAGCCAACACCGAATCCGAGTTCGAGACCCTTTGGGCGGAGATGGAGAGCCAGCTGACAGCCCTGGGCAAGGACGAGTTTATGGCGAAGAAACGCGAGCTTTATCAGCAGAGGATTGAAGCCTGGAATTTGGATTAAGAAGCAGTCTGCCGCATATGCGCGAACTTAAAAAAAACAAACAATCCCTTTTACGCCGAGCAAGCCCGACTATCCTTAAAAAGGCTGTACCCGCATCAAAAGCGCTTCGCCGAGCAAGCTCAGCTATACTAAGGCGCGAAAAGAAATGCACTTTTCACGCCGGTTGTTGGTTGCTCACACACGAAAACACTGAAAGATTTTTAGAAGATGTTTTCGTGTGTGAGTATATCGCGCTCGCCGCCCTTAAGAAGGGGTCTGGGGGCGAAGTCCCCAGCGGGGTTTGG
>JAISYE010000084.1 GCA_031297485.1 Clostridiales bacterium | reverse complement strand
TCCGTTGGTCTTAATCTTTTAATGTATTCGTTCGTGAGTTATGCCTCTGCCAGAGGCGTATAAGCTATCTTGTGGCTTAACGCCACGTTTTCGCATGTGCACTTGCCCGCGTAGGTGTTTACCCCTGCCGCCAGACACGGGTCCCGCCGGCAGGCTTCCTCCAGCCCCAGTTCCGCGATCCGCAGCCCAAAGCCCAGCGTGGCGTTGGCCAGCGCCAGCGTGGAAGTCCGCGGCACCGCGCCGGGCATGTTGCCCACGCAGTAATGCACCGCGCCGCCTTCTATATAGACAGGGTCGTCGTGGTACGTAACCCTGGAAGTCTCAAAACAGCCGCCCTGGTCTATGGCGATATCCACCAGCACCGCGCCGGGCTTCAGCAGCCCCAGATGCTCGCGCCGCACAACCTTGGGCGCGGCCAGTCCAGCCACCAGTACCGCGCCGATTACTAAGTCGGCGTCCGCCAGTGTCTTTTCCAAGTTGCCCGGGGAATTATACAGCGTGGTAATCCGCCCGCCAAACAGGTCGTCTAGGTATGCCAGACGCTCCGGGTTTACATCCAGCGCAGTCACCTCCGCGCCCATACCAACCGCCACACGGCAGGCGTTCGCGCCAGCCGCGCCGCAGCCTATCACCGCCACACGGCCGCGCTCCACGCCGGGCACACCGCCCAGCAGCACGCCCGCGCCGCCGAAGGGCTTTTCCAAATATTTCGCCCCTTCCTGCACGCTTAGCCTGCCGGCTATTTCGCTCATAGGGCGCAGGCAGGGCAGACCGCCGCGCCTGTCCGTGATGGTTTCAAAAGCCACGCCCCTTACGCCGGAGCGCAGCATGGCCTCGGTCAGTTCCCAGCCGGCGGCCAGGTGCAGATAGGTGTAGAGGATTAAATCCTCCCGCAGGTAGGGATATTCTTCCGGCAGCGGTTCCTTTACCTTGATTACCATTTGCGACTTTTCAAACACCTCGGCTGCGGATGGCAAAATCAGGGCGCCCCGCGCGGCGTATTCCTCGTCCGTGAAGCCGGAGCCAAGCCCGGCGCCCGCTTGCGCGTACACCCTATGCCCGGCCTCCGTAAAGGCCCGCGCGCCGTCCGGAGTCAGCCCCACCCGGTATTCGTGTTTTTTTATTTCTGTTACGGTTCCTATTCGCATTTAATTGTTCATTTCCTTTCGAAGTTTATATCCTCAGCGGCTAAGGTTCTCACGGAAAAATTCCCCTGGCTTTCTTCGCGTTTACTAGCTTATTCAAAGCCACAGCGTAAGCAGCCGTCCTCAGCGAGACGCCGAGTTCGCCGCGGCATCGGTACACATCGTTAATCGCCTTGCAGAGTATGTTGTCCAAGGAACGGTTGATTTCATCCTCGTCCCACATCAGCGACTGGATATTCTGAACCCACTCGAAATAGGAGACGATTACACCGCCCGAATTGGCCAAAATATCCGGGACAACGACAACGCCCTTGCTTTCCAAAATTTCGTCCGCGGCTACGGTCGTAGGGCCGTTGGCGCCCTCAATAATCCACTTCGCCTTTACGGAAGCCGCGTTTTCGGCTGTTACTTGGTTCTCAATAGCGGCGGGGATAAGCACGTCAGCGTCGGCGGCTATAAGCTCCGCGTTTGTGATGTGCGCGATACACGAGGCGTCGTAATCGCGTAACAAGCGTTTTTTCCCGTTGATAAACCCGAGAATTTCAGGAATATTAAGCCCTTCGGCTTTGTATACGCCGCCCGATACGTCGCTGACCGCCGTAATCGTGGCCCCATGCTCGTACAGAAGTTTCGCCAGCGTGCCGCCAACGTTTCCCATTCCCTGTACGGCGAATGTAACATCCTTAAGCGAAACGCCGCTTTTACGGAGACACTCGCGCGCGGTTATCATTACGCCCCTGCCCGTCGCTTCGGGCCTGCCCAGGGAACCGCCGATGTCCAGCGGTTTGCCCGTAACCACGCCGGTAACGGTATAGCCCTTCAGCATACTGTAGGTATCCATAATCCAGCCCATAACCTCGCCGTTCGTGTTGATGTCAGGCGCGGGGATATCGCGTTCAGGGCCGATTATAGGCGCAATCATGGCGGTGTAGCGCCTTGTTAGGCGTTCCAGTTCGTCGTGCGAAAGCGCGGAGGGGTCAACCTTTACCGCGCCCTTCGCGCCGCCGTAAGGAATCCCTGCAACCGCGCATTTAAATGTCATCCAGGCCGCCAGCGCTTTGACCTCGTCAATGTCGGAATCGGGATGGAAACGTATCCCGCCCTTGCACGGCCCCCTGAAACTGGAGTGCTGAACGCGGTAGCCCTCGAAAATCCTCAGTGTGCTGTCATCCATTTTGACAGGAAAGGACACCTTCAGTTCCCGTTCAGGGTAAATCAGCGAAATATATTCGTTCTCACTTAAATTAAGTGTCTTGGCGGCGTTTGTTATTGTGGTCACAACATTTTCATAAGAGCTGTAACCGCTCATTTTTTTATAATCTCCTTACCGGGGTCAGATTTTGCCGCCGCCGCGCAGTATCCGCTTGGCGTTGCCGCAATAAATTTTTTCCAGCACTTCCGGAGGCAGGTTCAAACTTTCCAAAAGTTCTCTGTGAACGCTGTCGTAGTAATCCCGACCGAAACATATCTTATCCTGATAGGCTAGCAGGAACGAGCGCGCGTAATCCCGGTCCCTGTTTAGCGCGTTGTGCCCGGAACCGGCCGAAATATCGCAGTACAGGTTGGGGAAGCGGTCCAGCAGCCGCGCCACGGCGCCTCCCGGGACAACGGGCCCGGCGGGGTACGATTCTGTAAGGTGCTTTCCGTCCGCCGAAATATGCGCCCAAAAGCCAGGCGCGTGGCCGATAAAGATCGTTTCCGGGCACTGGGCCAGCACGCGTTCCAGCGTCTCAATGGCGCCGCCGTACCAATAACTGGGCCACGGCCACTTGGACGCGCCGGGCAGTTCGTATTCCAGGTGCAACAACACCGGCAGCCCTTCTTCCCCACAATAGCGGTACATGCGGATGGCGTCGGGGTTGTCGTACATCATGCGCAGCTTCAGCTCGCCGCAGAGACTCAGGTCAAACAAGCCCAAGGCGGATTTGAGTCTCTGGATGGCCTCCGGCCTGCGCGGGTCGGGGCAGAAACCAAGCAAGAACCGGTCCGGCGCCGCTTCCTTGTAAGCGACGGCCCGCTCAAAGGGCAGCGGGGTATCAAGCAGAGGCGAAAGCGCATGTCTGGTCATGGGGTCAAAATCTGTTTCAGGCGCTTCCCAGGAGAGCAAGCAGGTGATGTCGATACCGTTATCGTCCATGTTCCGCAGCATTTGCCGCACATTATAACGATGATAATCCGCGTGATTATGAATGTCAATGATCATGATTTCACTTCCACTTTCTTTGCATTTTAAGGAATTTTCAAACACGTCCTAGTGGTGTATCCGTTTATAAATCATAGTAGGGATGGACCAACGGACAAATCACCGCAACGGACAACCCACCGCAACGGACAACCCACCGCAACGGACAACCCACCGTAAGGGTTCTCCTGCGGCTCCGCGGTATTTGCGGTTAAAACTATCGGCCAAAAACATTTATTTCTCCTCTAAAATATTGCTGGATATACCACTAGCAAATCCGATAATTAAGCCATTCTGTTTTATTCGGGGAAGAGCAATTATTTTTCGTTCTTACCCTTGTAGAAATACCACCGGCCCGCCTGCCGCGCCTGCGGCAAATCCCCGGCCAGCAGCGCGTCATAGTTAAGGGACACCTTAATGAACGCTTGGGCGAACTGCTGGATTAATTCCGGCTGGTAATGCTTAAACCAGGGGACGGAATAACACCGGGCGTTGGCCCGTTCGGTTTCCGGCAGGTATTTGTCCAGCTCGCGCACGTCCCGACTGGCGAGCGCGACGCGGGTGGGCTTGCCGTGTCTGTAAATGTCCATTTCGCTGAACATGGGATGGGTGTGCAGCGGTGTGTTGCAGCCCGGCCCGACGCCAACGCCCTCGGCGTTCAAGGCCTCGCAGAACCGGTACACAGACAGGCCCGCCGCTTCCTGCTGCTCATAAAAGCCAAGAGGTCGGTACCAACCCGCCATGTTGCTGCCTGACGCCTCGTCCACACGATGCGCCCGGACCCCCGGAACATCTTTCAGCAAATCCCAAAAATAGTTCATGGCCTTGCGGATTTCCGCGGTACGGCTGTCGTAAAGCCGCAGCTGCGACCTGCCTACCGCGGCGCTTACCTGATGCATACGGCCTTTTACGCCGCCCAGGGGAAGGCCGGTATATGGCAGCAGCTCGGCGGTTTGGATAATATCAGGCTTATTGCGCTCATAATGGGCGAAAGCTATGGCCCGGTCATACAGCGTTCTATCGTCGGTGGCCAGTATACCGCCCTCGCCTATAGCGAAGGATTTGCCGCTCATAAGGGACATGGCCGCCACGTGGCCTATTGTGCCCAGTTTACGGCCCTTGTACAGGCCTCCTTGGGCGTGGGAGACGTCCTCAATAACCAGCAGCCCGTGCTTGCGCGCCACGGCCATAATCGCGTCCATATCCGCGGGATGGCTCATATAGTGGACTACCATAATAGCCTTTGTGCGTGGGGAAATACATCTCTCCAGCGCTTCGGGGTCAATGCAAAGTGAGCGGGGCTCCACATCCGCGAACACTACTGTTCCGCCAAGGGAAAATACCTGGGCGGCGGAAGCCCAGTAGGTCAGGCTGGGGCAGATTAACTCGTCTCCAGAGCCTAGACCGCAGGCGAACATAGCCGCCTGCAGCGCCATGGTGCCGTTACAGTAACCAATAGCGTGCCGCAAGCCCTGCCATGCGGCGAACTCGTTTTCAAACTGACAGGTAATGTCCGTATCGGACATGGAGCCGGCCCGAAGCACCGCCAGTGCGTCGTCTTCCGCTTCCTTGGTAATAATAGGCCAGCGCAGCAGCTCGGTTACATCTTCCGGGCTGGCTGTCACGGTCTTGGGTCCGCCTAAAATTGCCAGCTTTTCCATACAGAATTCACTCCTCTTTTCAAACTAATATCACAACGGGTTAAGTCAAAAGATAAGACCAACGGACAGTTCACCGTTAGGGGCCAACGAAGAAACTTTCCTTTAAGGCCTAAGACCTAAGACCTAAGGCCTTAAGACCTTGGGGGCTCCGCCCCCAATCCCCCGCTGGGGACTTCGCCCCCAGACCCCTTCTCAAGTGCGGTGAGTACAGCTCTTTTACAGCTCTTTTGCTGCTAGGCAGGCTCGGATTCTGGCCGAGGCGAACACAGTTCGCCCCTACGCACCCACCGCCCTTTAAGACCTTGGGGGCCAACGAAGA
>JAISYE010000083.1 GCA_031297485.1 Clostridiales bacterium | reverse complement strand
CCCTACAGAAAACGCTGCACCCGCCGCACTTGAAGAAGGGGTCTGGGGATGAAGTCCCCAGCGGGGTTTGGGGCCTAACGATGGTTTGTTCGTTGGCCCCTAACGGTGAACTGTCCGTTGGTCTTAATCTTTTGACCTTTTCCAAGTTGAATTCGCGCACCAAAAAGGAGGGGTTTGGGGATGAAATCCCCAGCGGGGTTTGGGGCAGAGCCCCAAGGTTTTAATCTTTTGACCTTTCCCAAGTTGAATTCGCGCACCAAATAAGAAGAGGTCTGCGTCGAGCAAGCTCGACTATCGGGAATGAAATCCCCAGCGGGGTTTGGGGCCTAACGATGGTTTGTTCGTTGGCCCCTAACGGTGAACTGTCCGTTGGCCTTAATCTTTTGACCTTTTCCAAGATGAATTCGCGCACCAAAAAGGAGGGCGGAACATGAGGCGCTTAAATCCCGTGGTTAGGAACGCGGGCAGCGCGGTGATTTTTCTGCTGGCTCAAATATTTTTTTGCGCGGCGCGTGTTTGCGGCGCGCAAGCGGCGGTTTACGCGGACGGTTTTTTAAAGCCGGCCGGTACCAGCGGCGTGCTGCCTTATGCCGGTGAGGACATGATTTTTGCGGGAGCTGACTTGACCGTCATAGACGCGGGCGCGTCCGTTAAAATTTCCGCCTTCGCGCCGGCAGCCGCGCTGTACCAGCTTGAAATTACGTACAGGCCGGCGCCGGGGCGCTCCAGCTCTGTGGGTGTGGGCGTGCTCGTCAACGGCGAATATCAGTACGCGGAATGTATGAACGTGGAACTGCCCCGCCTGTGGAAAAACGCGTCCGCCATAGTAGAGGACGCCAACGGCAATGACATCAGGCCGGAACAAGTGGAGTGCGTTATGGATATTTCCAAGGTGCTGACGGACATATCCGACGGAGGCGCGGCTTTGCTGTTCGCGCTACAGGAAGGCGTCAACGAAGTGGAGATACGCGGCCTGACATCAGCCGCCGCCGGGCCGCCGCCTGCGGACATTAAAAAAATCGTGCTGGGCGCGCCCTATATCCCGCCTCCCTACCAGGAGTACGCGGCGGCTCACGCGGACGGGCCGCCGTCTGCGGACAGACCGCCGTCTGCGGACGGGCCGCCGTCTGCGGACGGACCGCCGTCTGCGGACGGACCGCCGTCTGCAGGCTGGACCGCCGTCGGATCCCACGTGCGCGTGCAGGCGGAGGCGGCGGATTATAAAACCGATGCCATCCTGGCGCCAGGCACGGACAGAAGCTCATACTACACCGAACCCAGCAAGGGCGCGAGCATCGCGCTGAACATTATCGGCGGGACCTGGAATATGCCCGGCCAGGCGCTTACGTGGATAATGGACGTGCCGGAGGACGGGCTGTACAAAATAAACATGCGCCTGCGGCAGAATGAAACCCAGGGCCTTTACGCCTCGCGGACGCTGCTGGTGGACGGCGTGTGCCCATTTGCGGAAGCGCGGGGCATGCGGTTCCGATACTCGCGCGATTGGACGGTGTTTACGCCGGGCGGCGAAGACGGGCCGTACCTGTTCGCGCTGACAAAGGGCAGGCACGAGATAACGCTGGTAAACGTTCTGGGCGATATGGCTGAGATATTGGCCGAAACGCGGCGGATACAAAACGAGCTCAGAAACATTTATACCGACATCCTGATGATAACCGGATCGTCGCCGGATGTCCTGCGCGATTACGCCCTGGAAAAGCAAATCCCCGGTCTGCTGGAGAATTTCGCGGCCCAAGCGGAGGCCTTGGAGCGCGTGGCGGGCGCGGTAAAAGAGCGAAACGGCTCCGGCGGCGGGGAACTTGCGCCGCTGGACAAACTCGCGCGGCAGATGCGCGAGTTTGTAAAAAAGCCGTATCAAATCGCCGAACGCTTCACCAGTTTCCAAGCCAATATCTCCGCCTTGGAACAGTGGCGCGAAACCGCCAGCGAAAGGATTTTGCAGCTTGACTATATTGAGCTGGCGCCGCCGGATTCCCCCGCGCCAAAAGCCGAACCGGGATTTTTTCAAAAAATTCGTTTCGGTTTTGTGCGTTTCCTCGCCTCATTTACAATGGACTATACCGATTTTTCCAACAGCGGGGGCGAACGCAGCGTACTCGCCTGGATTGCCGCGGGCCGTGACCAGGCCCAGCTGATTAATGACCAGGCGCGCACGGATTTTACTCCGCGCCACGGCGTGGCCGTGAACTTGCGGCTTGTTGCCACAGATATGGTACTGCCGGCTGTGGCGGCCGGCAACGGGCCGGACTTGTGGCTCTCCGCCCCGGTAAACGTCCCTGTGGATTACGCGGCGCGCAATGCGGCTTACGACCTGATACACTTCCCAGACGCGGATGAAGTGAAGGCGCGCTTCTTGCCCGCCGCATACCAGCCTTTCGAGTTCGGGGGCGGGCTGTACGCGCTGCCGGAAGGTCACACCTGCACGATGATGTTCTACCGCACGGACATATTGGAGCGCCTGGGGCTTACGCCACCTGACACATGGGACGATGTGATAAAAATGATTCCCGTTCTGTCCTACAACAACATGCAGTTTTTAATAGACGGCACAGACACGGGCCAGACGCTGAACAGCACAGGCCAGATGGTGGGCGGCGCGGGTATGAGCCAGACAGCGGCCCTGTACGCCATGTTCCTTTATCAGAACGGCGGGGAGTTTTACAATGAGGGCGGCGTTTCCTCCGCATTGGATACTGAAACGGCCTTGGGCGCTTTTTTGCAGTTTACAAAATTTTATACCAACTACGGAATGCCTGTAAGTTACAATATTTTTAACCGCTTCAAGTCCGGCGAGGCTCCTGTGGCGGTATCGTCCCTTTCCCTGTACAGCCTGCTGAGCACGGGCGCGCCGGAACTGAAAGGGCTTTGGAAAATGAGCGTCGTGCCGGGCACGCCTAAGGCCGGCGGCGCGCTAGACCAGAGCGTCGGCAGCTCGCCCGGCGCCGGGGTGATGATGTTAAAGAACGCCAAGGACCCGGAGGCTGCCTGGGAATTTATGAAGTGGTACACGTCAGAGGACGCCCAGGTGAATTACGCCCGCGGCATGGAGAGCCTGATGGGCGCGGCCGCACGGATCAACCCGTCTAATGTGGCGGCTATGGAGAGAATACCGTGGACAGACGAGGAGCGGGCCGTGATAAAGGAGGCCCTGAGCTGGGCGAAGGCCGTGCCGGAAGTGCCTGGCGGCTATTACAGCAGCCGGCATATTGTGAACGCGTTTCGCGCCGTCACGGTAAAAGGCGAAAATTATCGGGAAACAATGCTGGACTACGTGCGCGAAATCAACCAGGAAATTTATCAGAAGCGGACGGAACTTGGTCTCTGGACGGAAGCCAGTCCGTAAGGTGGATGGGCGCGTGGGGTTTAAGGAATGGGGAAGGTCAAAAGATTAAAACCTTGGGGCTCTGTCCCAAACCCCGCTGGGGACTTGTAGAGGGATGGGCGCGTAGGGTTTAAGGAATGGGGAAGGTCAAAAGATTAAAACCTTGGGGCTCTGCCCCAAACCCCGCTGGGGACTTGTCCCCAGACCCCTTCTTAAGAGCGGCGGGGCAGCGCTTTTTGACGCGGGTGAAGCCTTTTTCTATGATGGTCGAGCTTGCTCGTCGTGAAAGGGATTGTTTTTTTAGTTCGTTACTATGGGGGCGCGGATGAAATGACGGATCAATATAGAGGCCCTGGGCTGTTTAAACGGGTAGGCGCGCACTGGGTGTCGTACCTGTTTCTGCTGCCCTTTGCCGGCGCGTTTGCGGTGTTTACGGTTTTGCCGGTGTGCATCTCCTTTGTAAACTCACTTACGCGCTACAGTATGCTGGAGCCGCCGGTGTTCGTGGGTTTTGACAATTACGTGCGCATGTTCACCGACGACGAAGTGTTCCAGCTTGCCATGAAGAACACCATCTTTTTGGCGCTGATTATCGGGCCGGGCGGATACCTGGCCAGCCTGCTGCTGGCGTGGATGATCAACACTCTGCCGCGTTCGCTGCGCACGGTTTTTGTGGTGGTGTTTTACGCGCCGGCCAGCGTGCCCGGTATTTACTCCATATGGAAAATTATTTTCTCCGGGGACGAATACGGGCTTGTAAATGGTTTCCTAAAACGATGGGGATTTGTAACGGAACCGATTTCCTTCCTGTATGACCCCACAAAGATGATGATGGTGCTGATTATCTGCCAGTTGTGGATCAGTATGGGCATAGGGTTCCTCTCGTTCGTGGCCGGGCTTAAGAGTATCGACAGGCAGTATTACGAGGCGGCGGCAGTGGACGGCGTTAAAAACCGCTGGCAGGAGGCTTGGTTTATCACCCTGCCAATGCTGAAGCCCCAGCTTTTGTTCGGCGCTATTATGGCCATAACCGGCAGTTTTGGCATATCCGAAGTAACGGTGCAGCTTTTCGGGTTCCCCAGCACGGATTACACGGTACATACCATGGCGAACCATTTGAGCGACCATTTCTCCATACGCTATGACGTGGGCTACGCCTCGTCTATAGCCACGGTAATGTTCTGCCTGATGATAGGATGCAATAAGCTGGTTAACCGGCTGCTGGGAAGGGTGGGGAGGTAAGTGCTGAAACAAGGCAACCGACGCTTGGCACGCGCCGCGCTGAACGCGCCGCGCCTGTTTTTACGCGCGGCGGCGCGGAGGGTACGGCAATTTTTTGGTATAAGCCTTGCCCGGTCTATAGGCGGCGACTTGGCGACAGTGCTGTTTTTGTCCTTTATAGCGGCTTTTATGGCCCTGCCCCTTGTCTATGTGTTTGTAAACGCCTTTAAGCCGCCCGACGAGCTCTTCCTGTTCCCCCCGCGATTTTTTGTGCAAAACCCTACGCTTGAAAATTTTTCAGACTTCGCCGCTTTGATAGAAAATTCGTGGGTGCCTTTTTCCCGCTACGCGTTTAACTCCGCGTTCACGACATCCGCAGCCACGGCCGCCCATGTGGTCTTCGCGTCTATGGCGGCTTATGTCTTGGAGAAGCACCGGTTCCCCGGAAGGCGGCTGTTCTTTTCTGTCGTCATACTTTCGCTGATGTTCTCAAGCGAGGTGCTGTTTGTGCCAAGGATGTTAGTTATGAATTCCATCGGATGGATGGACACCTACTGGGCGATTATCGTGCCGGCTGCCGGCATGCCCATCGGCTTGTTCCTTATCAAGCAGTTTATGGCCTCTGTGCCGGACAGCCTGCTGGAGTCCGCGAAAATTGACGGCGCGAACGAGATGTATATTTTTTGGAACATCGTTATGCCGCTTATCAAGCCGGCATGGCTTACGGCCCTGATTTTCTGCTCCCAGCAGATTTGGAACAATACTTCGGGCGCGCCGTTTATCCGAGCCGAGCAGCTTAAGCCGATTCCCCAGGCCATGTCCAGAATTTTGGACGGCGGTATCGGACGCTGGGGCAGCGGCGCGGTTGTCAGCCTCTTTATGGTGAGCGTGCCTATTACGGTTTTTATTATCGCCCAAGCGAATATTCTGGACACCATGACGGCGTCCGGCCTGAAGGAGTGAGGTGATGCCCGTGAAGAAACGTTTATTGGCCTGCCGCGCGCTGACCCTGGCAATCGCCCTGGCCGTGCCGGTACGCGCGGACGGCGGACGGGCTTCCGCCGGCTTGGGGCGGCCGCTTGTAAAAGGTTACACCTATAATTATTGGGGCACGGCGTCCCCTGCCCCCGCGCCCTACGGGCTGGAGGCCATAATAACGGGGAACGCGCTGGGCTGCGGTGATTTTAACGAACCGGCGGACGTGTGCTTTGACGCGGACGGCAACCTCTACGTGGCCGATTCGCTGAACAACCGGGTCGTAAAAATAAGCCCGGACCTGGTGCTGGCCGGGGAATATAAAAGTTTCGCGGGCGCGTCGCCGGAAAGCCTCAGCCATCCCTCGGGCGTGTTTGCCGCCCAAGGAGGGGACATATATATTTCGGATACGGACAATGCGCGTGTGCTGCGCGTGTCCCAAGACGGCGTCCTGCTTGACGAGTTTCCGGAGCCGGACGGCCCCCTGATACCGGAGGGCTTCGTCTACAGGCCCACGCGCCTGGCGGCGGACCCCTCGGGTCGGGTGTATGTGGTCGCCGCCTCGGTAAACCAAGGCATCATTATTTTAAACCCGGACGGCAGTTTCGACGGGTTCCTGGCGGCGGCCAAGGTCAACCCAGACCCGCTGCAAATACTTTGGAAGCGGATCGCCACTGACGAGCAGCGCGCGCGTATGCAGAATTTTGTGCCCATCGAATACAACAGTGTGGACATAGATTCGGAAGGCTTTCTGTATACTACTACCGCCACAGTGGACGAGAAAATCATAATTGCGGAAACCTTTGCCCGCGAAGGGACAGAGCAAGGCAGCCCCGTGCGGCGCATTAATATGAACGGGCAGGATATTCTGCGCAGGAAGGGTTACTTCCCGCCTGTGGGCGACGTCTATAATTTGCAGGATACCGCGCCGGTGTACAGCGGGGTATCGCGGCTGACGGACGTGGCGGCCTGTGAAAACGGTGCGTACATTGTGCTGGACAATAACCGGAAGCGGCTGTTTGCCTTTGACGAGGATGGGTTCTTGCTGTTCGCTTTCGGCGGGCCGGGCGCGTCCGCCGGCGGGTTTATCACGCCCATAGCCTGCGCCGTCTCCGGCAGCCGCGTTGTTGTGGCTGACAAAAGCAACTCAGTGTTAAGCGTGCTGAAGCGTACGGACTTTGCTGAAAGAATCTACGCCGCCATAGATTATTACGCTCACGGCGAATATGCCCTGGCCGAGGCGGAATGGCAGTCCGTAATGGAGCGCGACGCCAATCACGAAATGGCCTACGTGGGTATGGGGCGTTCCGCGTACAGGGACGGGCGCTATGAGGACGCGATGGCTTACTTTAAACAGGGGGGAAACAAGCAGTGGTATTCCAAGGCATATGCGGAACACCGGAAAACGATTATCGCCAAGTGGCTGCCCCTTGTGGCGGGCGCGCTGCTGCTGGCGCTGGCCGCCGGGACGGCAAGGCGGTTTATAAAATACGC
>JAISYE010000082.1 GCA_031297485.1 Clostridiales bacterium | reverse complement strand
TAGTTGTCACGCCGTCTTCGGCTGTTACTATCACTAGATATCCGGAAGCCAAATCAGTCGCGTGCGTCACACCGTCCGGCTGGTAAACCTTAAAGGTTGCGCCCCTATCAGTCGTGATGGCCGCAATTAGTTCCGCCAGCACAGTTCCATATGGAACTGTAATGCCGTAGCCCGACAGTGTGCCCACCGAAACGCTCACTATGGACGCCTTGTCGCTTTTGCGCGGGTTTACGGTAATTGGGATTGCGGCGGTTTTCGTAACGCCGTCCTTGGTATAACTTACGATTACGGAGGTCATACCTGTGCTTAACGGGCTTGTTGGGGAGAGCGTGTATCCGTCCGCCGGCGCCCTGGTTCCGTTGTTGTACATCGCGGTTACTACGAGGTTGGTTGGGTCGAAAATTTCTCCATCCACATACTCCAGTTTTACCCCGCTATAATCCAACTCGATTTTTTCCAGCACGATGGCCTTAACCGTAACTCTCGCCAAAAACGCGGACAGACGCCGGCTGATTCCGTCCGGCGCGTTCTTTGTTATCACGTACAAGTCATATACACCCGGCACTTCCGGTGTAAACAGGCTTCCTCCGTTCGTATCCGCCGCCAAGTCATATTCGCTTGCGTCCAGCAAACGGCTTGACAATGCGCTGGGAGTTGTAGTTGTATCCAGCGCGCCGCCGCTGACCAACATTACGCTGTAACCGCCGATGGAACCGCCCTGGAAAATTTCGTTGCTGAAATCTTCGCCCGGGCTCACGCGCAGGCTGTACTCGCCGGTAATGGTGATCGAGAACGTAGTGAAAATTGACGGGTCGCCGTTGTAAATAACTTTCACGGGTACTTCGCCGGCAAATTGCGGATTAATCGGTTCAATGGTGTAGTCGGTGGTCATCGGCGACGAAGTTCCGTCCGAATAAATCGCATTAACCTCTAAGTCGCTCGTAAAGAGAGTAAACGTACTTAAAAGTGTTTCTTCTAATGTGTATTCCGTTTTGGTAGGAGGGCTGGCTATCTCAATGCGCCGCACAACTGCCTGGCCAACAGTAACTGTAAAGCTGTCGCTTTTCGTAATGCCGCTGTCCGTGTAATTGACGGTAATGGTGTGCGAACCAGCGGTCAGTTTCGTTTCGGAAGGGGGGCTTGCGGTATAGTCTGTAACATCCGAGGATGACTCCGTTACGTTGCCCAGATAATCCGTGGACTTATACGTCGCGGTAACAACCATCCCGTTTAAGTCCAGCGTATCTCCTGCGACATATTGGGTTGTCGGCAAGGCAGTTACCTTGATGCCCTCCAGCGCTTTGTTTGGCAAGGTTAATTGCACGTCCGCTTCCCCGAAAGTGAACCAAGTATCGTTAGCGCTGCTGCCATATTTGAATGACATCTTGGCAAGAACGGTTACCGTGTACGGTCTGCCGGGCACTACAGAGCCGTTACCTTCTATTTTGTTTTTGTCCGCGGAAATTTTGAAAGGCCCAGCGGTTGACGCAGAGATTTCATAATAGAAATCAAACCCCATGTTCTTCAGGAACTTGTAGTACCCTCCGTCACCGTAGAGCAGATCGTCGTAATCGTTCGTGAGCGTAGCGTATGTCCCGCCGATTTCAGGCGCGGTTTCAAGCGCGGCGTGTATCGTTACGCGGTCATGGGCCAAAAAGTACTCGATTACTTCACACAGTTTACGGTGAATGGATGCTGCGGCGTCCAGCAGCGTTTGAATCTTGCCGGTATTGCCGCTGATCTTGTCCTTAATCGGCTGTTCCGCTTTCACAAACAGCGCGGCCGCCAGCGAAAGCCCGGTTTCCGAAAGGTTTGTCTTGGTGTCGTTAAACAGCACATCCATTACGAGTCCTTCATTCAGTACTGAACTCGCGAGTCCGCTCCACTGTGTATCCTGTAACATGGAATTGCCGAGTTCCACAACAAATCCAGCGATCTTCTCCGGCGTTATACTGAACTGATTAGCCAACAGCCCTAAAAGCGCAGGAATTTTTTCCTCAAGCCCGGCCCGCGCCTCATGCTGATCCAAATCAAGGTAGCGCATGATCAAGTCGTAAGCCTTGTTGAAAGGCTTGTTTTCCGGGTCGGAGAAATCAATTTCGCGCTCCAGCAGTTCTTCATTCAAAAACTCAAGAATAGCCAGCGCTTTGTTGACTTCCGCGTAGGATGTATGCCCATCGTCAATAATGTCGTTCAGGAAGGCTTCCAGTTCCGTATAGTTCTCCGTGTCCACTTTGTAAAGCAACGCCTTGATTATACTCTTTGCCAGCGGCAAAGCCTTGTCCAGCGCACCGGCGATTTTCGCGCCCGCGGGAGTGTTAAGCGGAATAAAGCTATCCAATTCAGTTTTTAAGCCATCAATTATGTCCTTGGCTTCCGTGTCCAGAATCTGCAGCGTCAGAGTATCGTTTTTCAGCAGACCGGCCAGGTAAACAAACTTGTCGATTGCCTTGTCGAACACGCGGGAAATGCTGGCCTTTAGTTCGGCTTCGTCAATATCCAGCAGGGCAAGCGCCTTGCCGACGTTGACATTGGTAATTCGGGTTCCGTCAGACACCAGTATTCCTGCCATAATCAGCGCGGCGATGATGTTATCCTTGTCGCTTAACAGTTGCGGCGCTTCGCGTATTACGGCGCGCAAAGCCAAATCCATTATGGCGCCGTCAATTGTGGCGGGGCTGGGGTTAGCTTCAGTAGATAGATAGGGTGTGCCGGAAATACGGCCGCCCCCCGCACCCTGGTCCTTCAACATTGCCTCAAAGGGATTGTAACCGCTATAATTCAGCTGGCCGAGATATTCCATAAGGCTGGCGCTTCCGGCCAGCGCTTCCGGTATGGAAACTTCCTTTGAGGGATCAAGCAAAATAGGCAGCAGTGCGGCTATGTCCACGACATAATTTCCACCCCCCCCCCCCTCTGAGGGTGTGGCAAATTCCAAAATGCCGTTTGTTACATCCTGCTGCATTTTGGAAAATATACGAGACAATTCAGCAGACTGCCATTGGCCTGAAGCGGATTTGTGCGCTCTTAGAAACTCAAACGCCGTGCCGGCGAAATCTGCCGGATTTTCGCTGGACGTCTGGCCCGTTGAAATGGCGATAAAATCCAGCATGAAATCTTGAAGCTGCTCGGGCATGTTGTTTAAGGTCTCTTTCACAATGTCGTGAGCAGCTGGAACACTTGATCCAATAGCCATTGAGAGTTGTGCAAACAAACCGGAAATATTGCCGCCGCCGGAATCGGCCGGCGAAAAAAGCCAATTGGCAAATGCGTTGTAATCCCCGCCAAAGCCGCCTTCGTCTGTAGAAGTGTCAATTGTTGCAAACTTAGTTAAAATTGTCTGCATTTGCTCTTTGACCTTATTCGCCGCCCCTGTGTATAACGCGTCCAATGGCCCCGCCGCTGTCTGCGCGGGAAAAGCCGCCAGGGTCATAACCAATGCCAGCAGCATGGCCAGCGGTTTGCCCAACGTCTTAATCGTAATTTTTTTCAAAATATCACCTCCAAGTTTAGACTTTGATACTGTACCGCGCGTTTATTTTGCGCGTTAATAAAACCGCCTCCTTTCAAAAACGTCAATTCCGGCAGTTCGCCGGATAATGCCAAGGTCTCACACTCCTTCCAAAACGCGGGCGCGAAAAACCCCGCATATTTCGTCCGCAACAAAACAAAACGCCGCCGCGTACTGACAGCTAAAATATTTTTAAAGCGGACACAAATATTCACTTCCAAGTAGCATTATACTATTTCACGCTCTGATCTTCAAGCGGTGTTAAAAAAATTTGCAAGTATTTTATAAAAAAGGTGTCTGTTTAGATTATTATTAAGTTATAAATAAACCGTAATAATTAGTGCCATAATAGACGCACTAATTATTACGGAGGGAACATATATGAATTTTGGAACTGATATAAAAAACGCCAAGGTCACGGATATTATTATGGAAGAGGATATACACGGCTTTGTTGACTGGCTTAAGGACGAGGAGCGCGCGGCGGCCACCATCGAGAAATATATCCGTGATATACACGCGTTTGCCGGGTGGCTAGGCGGCAGCCCAGCGACAAAAGAATCGGCGGTCGCGTATAAAGAGCATTTGACGCGGAGCTTGGCGCCCGCAAGCGTCAACGCCGCGCTGGCCGCGCTTAACAAGTTTTTTGCGTTTATGGGGTGGGGGATAAAGGTAAAGCCCATGAAAATCCAAAAACAAACCTTCAGCGACAACAATAAGGAGATGACCTTGGAGGAATACCGGCGGCTGCTGAAGGCGGCGCTTGCGCTGGGCAAGGAACGGATGTGGCTTGTGCTGCAGGTTATATGCGCCACAGGCATACGGGTCAGTGAGCTGGCTTTTATTACCATAGAGGCGGTGCGGTGCGGGCGCGCGATTATAACCAATAAGGGCAAGACCCGCAGTGTCTTTATCCCAAAAGCCCTGGCGCCGCTGCTGCTGAAATACGCCAGAAACCGGCAAATTGTAACGGGTTGCATTTTTATAACTAAAAACGGAACCCCTTTGGACCGAAGAAACATTTGGGCGGAAATGAAGGGGCTTTGCGCCGCGGCGGACGTTTCGCCGGGCAAGGTGTTCCCGCACAATTTAAGGAAGCTGTTTGCCCGTGAGTTTTACAAGAAACACAATGATATTGTGAAGCTGGCGGATATTTTAGGCCATTCGGATGTGAAAACAACAAGGATTTACGTAATGGAAACTGGAGAGGAGCATAGGAAACGTGTGGATGAGCTGGACTTGGTGGCGGGTTAGAGCTGACAGGACATAATTTTCTTTATGTCACCCCTCCGCTGAAGGCGGCGCAATAATTTAAGCGCGAAACAGGCTTTACAGTGTGTTCCCGAACGTTAAACAAAAATACTGACAAAAAAGGGCATGGGAAATAGGCTGGAATAAATTGTATGTTTTTTCCAGCCTGTTTCCTATGCCAAAAACGCATTTAAATATTTCCTTGACAAAAGAATTTCATAAAATATTTTTTAATAGTCATTGACCATTTAAGATTTTATGTCTATAATAGCGTTATGTAAAGAATACGGCATATTCGTTCAGCGCTCCGAGTCCAGCTCGGTTATTGGTTTATGACATAAAGAAAATTATGTCGGGTTTTGCGCGTAAAGGG
>JAISYE010000081.1 GCA_031297485.1 Clostridiales bacterium | reverse complement strand
CCGCCCTTAAGAAGGGGTCTGCGTCGAGCAAGCTCGACTATCGGGGGCCAACGAACAAACCATCGTTAGGTCCCCAGCGGGGTTTGGGGCAGAGCCCCAAGGTCTTAGGACATTAATCTTTTGACCTTACCCAAACATTAACTCCGCGCCAATGGACCCGCCTCAACCTGCATCAAAAGCGCCGCACCCGCCGCCCTTAAGAAGGGGTCTGCGTCGAGCAAGCTCGACTATCGGGGATGAAGTCCCCAGCGGGGTTTGCGTCGAGCAAGCTCGACTATCGGGGCCAACGAACAAACCATCGTTAGGCCCCTAACGGTGAACTGTCCGTTGGTTTTAAGCCCTTGTATATGGACTTGCAAAAATGTCAAAAAATATGTATTATTATCATAACACTTTCCAGCTTCCACTCTATTTAAGGTGAGGTAATAGCATTGAAAAAGCTGAAATTAATTTATAACCCCTCCGCAGGGGACACTAGTTTCCGCTTCGACCTAGACGCGTGCGTGGCGCAGTTCCAAGCCGGAGGTTACGAAGTTCACCTGGCGCGTACAAGCGGGCCGCCGGATATAGAGCGAAGTATAGCGGGAAAGAACGCGTCCGGCTGCGACGCCATAGTAGTTTCCGGCGGGGACGGCAGCGTCAGCCTAAGCGTAAACGCCATGTTAAAGCATAAGGTCCATGTACCGCTGGGCATAATCCCCTCGGGCACAGCCAACGACTTCGCGGCCTTCCTTAAAATCCCGAAGGAGCCGGAAAAAGCCGCTGAGGTAATCGCGCGGCACCGCTTGATAAGCGCGGACGCGGGACTGGTGCGCGGCGCCGGCGGCCGTGAGGAATACTTTATAAACGTGTGCTGCGCGGGAATGTTCACCAATATTTCGCAGCAGATAGATATACGCTTCAAGAATTCCTTCGGCAAGCTGGCCTACTATATAAAGGGCCTGGAGCAGTTGCCGAACTTTGTGCCCATGCGCGTGGCGGTAACAACCCCCAGCCGCTTTGTAGAGGAAAGCGTCTATTTCTTCTTCGTGCTTAACAGCGCGGGTACGGGCGGGTTTGAGAAGCTGTCCCCAGACGCGTCCATAAACGACGGCTTGTTCGACTTTATCGCCTTTAAGGAACAACCCTTGCTGGACCTGGCCATGCTGTTTGTCAAGGTCTTAAGCGGCGACTATTTGGACGACCCCGGAGTGATTTTCTTCCGCGAAAACCACTTCAACATAGAAACGGACACGGAGGTCGAATCGGACATCGACGGCGAGACCGGACCCCTGTTTCCGCTGGAAATAAAAAATATTCCGCGGGCGTTGGAGATATTCTCGCCCGCCTTAGAACCTGTTTGAAAACTGGATTCTAGCGCGAAATTAAAGCGGTTTCATTCGAAATTTTCGCGCTTTTAGGAATAGGAATTTTCAAATACGCCTTATACTCACACACGAAAACATCTTCTAAAAATCTTTCAGTGTTTTCGTGTGTGAGCAACCAACAACCGGCGTGAAAAGCGCATTTCTTTTCGCGCCTTAGTATAGATTAAAAAGGAGAACTTATGAATTTTAAAGCTGAACTATCTGCCGCCATAGCCCGCGCGCTGGGCGACCCGCAGACCGATTTCGAGGCGTCCATAGAGATGCCGCCTAACCCAGACTTGGGTGATTTCGCCTTCCCCTGTTTCAAACTGGCGTCCAAGTTGAAGAAAGCGCCAGCCCTAATTGCCCGGGACCTGTGCGAAAAACTCGCGCCGCCCTCGGCAGACAGCGGGACAATAGACTTTGTGGACCAGGTGCGCGCCACAGGTGGCTATGTAAACTTTTTCCTCGATAAAGCAGTGTACGCCAAGGAAATCCTGACAGGGCTGCTCAATAACCCGGAGACCTACGGCCAGTCAGACCTTGGCAGGGGCAAGACCATTGTGCTGGACTATTCCTCGCCCAATATAGCTAAATTGTTCCACGTGGGGCACTTGTACACCACAGTCATAGGGAACGCGCTGTATAATATCTTCAAATATCTGGGCTATAACTGCGTAGGTATAAACCACCTGGGCGATTGGGGCACCCAGTTTGGCCAGCTTATCTGCGCCTATAAAAAATGGGGCAGCAAGGAGGCTGTGGAGTCTGAGGGCATATCCGAAATGACACGCCTGTACGTCAAATTCCACCAGGAGGCGGAAACCGCAGACAGCGGGCCAAGAGCAGACGGCGTTCCGTCCGCGCCGGGACTGCGGGACGAGGCGCGGGCCTGGTTTGTTAAAATGCAGGAAGGCGACCAGGAAGCCCTCACCATATGGAAATGGTTCTGCGACCTGAGCCTGCGCGAATATAACTTAATCTACGACCGCCTGGGCGTAAGGTTCGATTATTTTACAGGGGAAAGTTTTTACAACGACAAAATGGAGGCAATAGTGCGCGAGCTTAAGGAAAAGAACCTGCTGACGGAAAGCGGCGGCGCCATGATAGTGGACCTGGAGCCTTACGGCATGCCGCCCTGCCTGATACTGCGCGGCGACGGCGGCACCCTGTACCCTACCCGTGACATTGCCGCGGCTGTTTACAGGCACAAGACCTTCGGCTTTCACAAGTGCCTGATAGTAACGGCCATGGACCAAAGCCTGCACTTTGCCCAATGGTTCAAGGTTGTGGAGCTTATGGGGTACCCCTGGGCCAAGGACCTGGTACATGTGCCCTACGGCCTGGTCAGCCTGGAGGAAGGGAAATTTTCCACAAGAAAGGGCAACGCGGTCCTAATGGAGGACCTGCTGAACGAGGCCGAAAACAAAACCCTGGAAATTATAAACGAACGCAACCCCGGCCTGGCGGACAAGGACCGCGTGGCGCGGCAGGTGGGCATAGGGGCGGTGGTGTTTAACGACCTGTACAACAGCCGCATAAAGGACGTTGTGTTTTCTTGGGAACGAGTGCTTAACTTCGAAGGGGAAACCGGGCCTTATGTCCAGTACGCCCATGCCCGGGCCCAAAGCGTGCTGAAAAAAGCGGACCCTGCCGAGGGACATCTGGATGGGCGCGCCATTGATTTCAACTGCCTTACGGACGCCGCGGCCTTTGAGATTATCAAGCTGCTGGCCGCTTTCCCGGATAAGATAGCCGAAGCCGCCTCCAAGTACGAACCCTTTGTGGTCACGCGCCACATGGTAGCGCTGGCCCAGGCGTTTAACCGGTTCTACCACGGCAATCCCATCTTAAGAAGCGTGGGTTTAACGCGAACCGCGCGCCTGGCGCTTACCCGCGCGGTAAAGATTGCGCTGGCAGCGGGGCTTAAGCTGCTGGGCATCCAGGCCCCAGATGAAATGTGAGAGGAGTATTAACATGAGAAAGGAATACTATATTACAACGCCAATCTACTATCCCAGCAACAAGCTGCATATTGGCAACACCTACACAACGGTGGCGGTGGACGCAATGGCGCGGTACAAGAAACTGCGGGGATACGACGTAAAGTTTCTGACAGGCATGGACGAGCACGGTCAAAAGATAGAGAATATCGCGAAAGAAACCGGCATCTCCCCCAAGGCCTATGTGGACAGAATAGCCGACGATACCCGCAAACTGTGGGAGATAATGAACGCGGACTACGACATCTTTATCCGCACAACGGACGACTACCATGTGAAGGCAGTGCAGAAGATTTTCCGCACACTGTACGAGAAAGGCGACATCTATAAGTCCTATTATGAAGGCTGGTATTGTACGCCGGACGAGACCTTCTTTACCGAGCGCCAGGTGACGGCGTCCGCGGACGGCGGTCCGCCAAAGTGTCCGGACTGCGGCCGCCCGGTGGAAAAGATAAAGGAGGAGGCGTATTTCTTCAAGCTGTCCAAGTACCAAGACGCGCTTATAGCCCTAATCGAAGGCAACCCGGAATTCCTTATGCCCCAGTCGCGCCGGAACGAGATGGTAAACAACTTCCTCAAGCCCGGCCTGGAGGATTTATGCGTGTCGCGCACCTCCTTTAAATGGGGCGTGCCAGTGGATTTTGACGAAGGCCACGTGGTCTACGTGTGGATTGACGCGCTCTCCAACTATATTACCGCCCTTGGCTACGGCTCGGACAACGACGCTGACTACAGGCGCTACTGGCCGGCCGACCTGCATGTGGTAGGCAAGGAGATAGTGCGTTTTCATACCATTATATGGCCGGCCATACTCATGGCCCTGGGCGAGCCGCTGCCCAAGCGGGTGTTCGGCCACGGCTGGCTTATAGTGGACGGCGTGAAGATGTCCAAGTCCCTGGGGAATGTCATCGACCCCAAGGTGCTTGTGGCCCGCTACGGCGTTGACGCTATCCGGTATTTCCTGCTGCGGGAGATTGTTTTCGGACAGGACGGGAATTTTACAAACGAGGCGCTTATAGGCCGCATTAATTCCGACTTGGCCAATGACCTGGGCAACTTGCTTTCGCGCACTGTCGGCATGATAGAGAAATATTTCGGAGCGCGTCTGCCAGCCCTGCAGGAACCTACGGCCTTTGACAAGGAAATATCTGACCTGGCCGCGTCCACTGTGGATAAAGTGGAGGAGTGCATGGACAACATGCTGTTTTCTGACGCCCTGGCGGCTATCTGGACCTTTGTGCGCCGGTCCAACAAGTACGCCGACGAAACGCAGCCCTGGGTCCTGGTCAAGCAGGAGGGAAAGAGGCCCCAGCTGGCCAACGTGCTGTATACCCTCGCGGAATCGCTGCGGATAACCGCTGTGCTGATAAGCCCCTTTATGCCCAATACCCCCGGGCTGATACGCCGGCAGCTTTCCATAACAGACGACGGCCTCGCGGCCTGGGAAACGGCGCGTCGCTTTGGCTTGCTGCCCAGGGAAATAGAGATAGAAAAAGGCGAAATAATCTTCCCGCGCATCGACCTTAAAGCCGAACTGGAAAAACTTCGGACTGTAAACACCGCGGAGCCGGAAGTGAGCATTGAGGATTTTTCCAAAATATCCATGAAGGTCGGAAAGGTAGTAGCCAGCGAAAAGGTGGCAGGCTCGGACAAGCTGTTGAAATCGCAGATAAAAATCGGAGACGAAGTACGGCAGGTTGTTTCCGGCATAGCGCAGTATTATTCGCCAGAGGAATTTGTCGGCAAGCGGGTTGTTGTCGTCACTAACCTAAAGCCGGTTAAACTGCGCGGGGTCATGTCCTACGGGATGATTTTGGCGGCCGGCGGGGACGAGGGCGAACTGCGTCTTGTAACCACGGACGGCCATATTGCGGAGGGAACGGTGGTAAGGTAATGTACTTTGAATCCCACGCCCACTACGACGACGAGCGTTACGACGAGGACAGGGCGGAACTCTTGGAAGCGCTGCCCCAATGTGGAATAGAGTTTTGTATAAACGTGGGGGCTGGTATGGCTTCCTCTACAGCCAGCGCGGCGCTGGCCAAGGAGTACGGCTTTATTTACGCGGCTGTGGGCGTGCACCCCCACGAAGCGGAGAGCCTGACAGACGGGGATATGGCGGTACTGAGGGGCTTATGCTCGCACCCTCGCGTTGTGGCTGTGGGGGAAATAGGGCTGGACTTTTACTATGACTATGCGCGGGACCCGCAGCGCCTGTGGTTTCGGAAGCAGCTGGCGCTGGCCGGGGAAGCGGGGCTGCCGGTTATAATCCATTCCCGTGAGGCGGACCAGGAGACCTATGACATTGTGCGCGAAAGCGGAATACGCCGGGGAGTGGTGCACTGCTTCCCCGGCAGCGCGGAAATGGCGGCGCAATATATCAGGCTGGGCTTTAAAATTGGCGTAGGGGGCATAATCACGTTTAAGAAAGCGCGTAAGCTGGCAGAGGTTGTGGAGCGTACAGCCCTGGAGCATATTCTTGTAGAGACCGACTGCCCCTATCTGGCGCCGGAGCCAAGGCGCGGCCAGCGCAACGACTCGCGCTGCCTGGAGTTTATTGTAAACAAAATAGCCGAAATTAAAAAAGCAGCGCCCGAAGAAGTCGCCGAGGTGACTTTGGCGAATGGGCGCGAGCTGTTTGGCATATAGAAATGAGGAGGTTAATGCCATGAATATAACCATATGGAACGAAAATTACGGGGAAACTCACGACGAGGAAATCCGCGCCACCCACCCTGAGGGTATACACGGCACGCTGGCCGGTTTTTTGCGGGAGATACCGGGTTCCAAGGTGCGCACGGCGGTTCTGCAGGACCCGGAAGCCGGGTTGCCGGATGACATTTTGAACAGTACGGACGTGCTTCTGTGGTGGGGGCATATAGTGCATCACCTGGTACCTGACGAGCTTGTGGAAAAAATCCACGACCGGGTTCTGCGGGGCATGGGCATGGTTGTCCTGCATTCCGCCCATCACTCAAAAATTTTCAGACGGCTTATGGGCACAACCTGCGACCTGCGCTGGCGCGAGGGCTGCTACGCCAGGCTGTTCAACCTTAACCCCGCGCATCCCATTGCCAGCGGCGTGCCGGAAAACTTCGAGCTTGGCGCGGAGGAATGTTACGGCGAATTCTTTGACATACCCGCCCCAGACGACCTCATTTTCGGCTCCTGGTACGATTCCGGCGAGATTTTCCGCTCGGGCTGCGCCTGGCGCAGGGGCTACGGCAAGATATTCTATTTCCAGCCAGGTCATGAAACCAACAGAGCCTATTACCACCCCGTTGTGCGGCGTATTCTGCAAAACGCCTGCCTATGGGCCGCGCCCCAGGTATTCCGCAGTGTGGAGGGCAGCCCCCAGCTTATTCCTACCCTGGAGGAAATCCGCGCCGGAAAAGAATAAAAGATGGAATAAAACCCGAAACAAAAACTCTCACGCCGCGGACGCCCGCGGGAAAAGCGCCTTTCCCATAGGAAAGGCGCTCTTTCGCGTTTAAGAATTTCCGTTATTGCCGTTGCCTCTGTAATCAATATAATCCGGCTCGCGGGGCATAATAATCATGCAGATAATATATAGCAAGATACCGGAGCCACCCAACAGCGTGAACAAAACCCATACAATTCTAACCAGTGACGGGTCTAATTTAAAGTAAGCCGCAATACCGCCGCATACGCCGTCGAATTTATGGTCTGTTCTGGACTTGTAAAGTTTTTTCATAACACTAGCCTCCTTAATAATTAATCACATTCATGGATATATACTCGAAAAAATTACTTTTGTATGATATACTCACACACGAAAACATCTTCTAAAAATCTTTCAGTGTTTTCGTGTGTGAGCAACCAACAACCGGCGTGAAAAGCGCATTTCTTTTCGCGCCTTAGTATAACCTTTTGAGGACAATAAAAAAGATGCCGCGCCCTGCAGCGCGGCATCCCAATAACGGGTAATGCTTAGGAATTTTTAAACACGCCTTAATTACCAGCGTAAAAGATTTCTATACTCTTTGTGGCGTCGTGCCAGTAGACAGTCGCGCCCAAGGTTTCGGAAACATACCGCAGAGGAACTAAGGTGCGGTCGTTAATTATCATGGGCGGCACAGCCATACCGGGAAGTATCTGGCCGATTGTCATGTTAAAAAGGTTGCCCAGCAGTGAAATGGAAACACTGCGCAATACGGCGTTCCAGGCGACTTCCGCGCCCAGGGACTCCGCCACGAACCGGATAGGCACCATTGTGGAGCTCTCATAAATAATTGGCGCCACATCCGCGCTATACTGAACGCCATTAACACTGTACTCATTTTTATTAATGGTGAGTTCCACGCGCCGCGCAGCCGGCAGAACCGCCAGGCCGTAACGTCCGCCGCGCAAAATCGCGAACTCGAACACGTCGCCGTCAAATTTACCGCCCAAGCAGGTGAGCCCATTCAATTCTACGGCCATCATATTGGATTTTTCGTAGTCTGTAAGCCCGAGTATTCCAGAGCAGTCTATACGGACAATCACATAATCGCCGTAACTTTCCACAGGCACTTTGTTCACTAGAATCTCCACGTCGTAGAACGTGGTGAGCAGCTGAGAATTGCGTTCGTTCTTCAGCCGCAGTTTGTCGGCGTTCGCCCCTGACGCGCCCTCCGCATTGGAGACGACAACCTCCACGACCTGGGAGTCGGTTAATTTAAGCGCCTTTACGGCTTCCGGCGTCAGTACTACCGAATAAATGTCACGCGTAATTGTAACCGGCAAGTTCAATTTCGCGCAGTTATTAAGCTTTGCGCCGGTTATCTCCGCTGTGTTCATGCTTCCCTGCAGTTTAATTACAATTGGCTGCCCTGCCTGTATCGCCTTGCTTATGACCAAGGATGTGGCGTAGGACGTCATGGTAACTCGCGGCGCGGTTTGCGCCACCACTGCCGCTGTGCCGGAGCTGGAGCCGCTGGAACTGGAGCCGCTGGAGCTGGAACCGCCGCCGGAACCGCCCGGGGTTGGCACAGTAGGTTTTTCCGGTTCTTCCGGTTTTTCCGGTTTTTCCGGTTTTTCCGGTTCTTCCGGCTCTTCTGGCTCTGCAACCGGCGTAAGGCCGATATTTATTTCGGTCTGTTCCGGCAGAACGCGCAGTATGCCGTCCCCATATTCGCCGCCAAAGCTCTTGCCGTCTACCAGCATATCATAATCCACATAATCCTCGAGCTTTACCTTTATGTGGTACTCGCCTTCCGGCACCATCCAGCCGTACTTGCCGTCTTTGTCGGACTTCATCGGGTTTATTTGGTCGTACAATTCCGCCGGCCATATTGCCCATACTCCGCTTTCATCCTTGTAATAGAGGGTGACCTCCGCGCCTTCGAGCTTCTCGTTGGTCGTGGCGTCATAAATGTAACCGCTGGGGTCTATGAGAATTACAATTTTACCCACAACAAATGTGAGTACAGAGCCGTCTTTCTTTGTTACCTCGTACAGTATGTCCGCCTTGCCTGTTCCGCGGTAGCTGTTCAGCAGCTGGGTAAACTCCGCCTTTGTGAGCGACGCGGGATTCACAGGCCGGAAGAACGTTCCGTGGGAGGTTTTCATAATAAACTGTACTTTATCCACATCACTAATGCCGCCGCCCAGTGTCACGGACGCTTCCAAATTTCTGTAGTCCATGGACATTAAGCTGCCGTCAACCCAGCCGGTAAAGGTAAGGAACGCACCCGGCGCCGGGGTAGAAATGGATACTTGATTGTAGCTGTCCTTAAGCGACATATTTGTTACCACTATGGGGTCGTCCACAACATGAATATTCGCCTCTACGCTTCTGCCTTTGTTAGAGGTTACAGTGGCCACATAATTTCCCTCTGCAGGCAGCGACACATTTTCAAATTTGTAGTGGAACCCCATATACTTTGTGACACGCAAGTTATCCGTGTAGCGCGGAGTACCGCTCATATCCTTTATAACCAATTCAAGGTCCACAGAGTCGTCCATAACAACATCGCCGTAAACCACAAACTCTTGATTCGGCTTGACCTCCGGCGGTACGGTTAAGTCAAGGTCATGCAGTATTACAATGGCTCGGTCGATTACAGTGCCGCCTACGTTAGCGGCAGCCGTATAACTTTCTCCGCTTCCCGGCGCTTTAATGCCAAACACAAATTGATAATTGGCGGCAGGGTCGATATCCATTGTAATTTCCAGTTTATTGTTAGAAACAACCCTGAAACTATTTACGCCAACCTTTACGCCGTTTTTGGTAACAGCAATATCGCTAAGCTCAGTCACCTTTATTTCTGCCGAACCAGTTGTTTCAACAGTAATAATCTGATTCGTTTGCACGGATGCGGCGTTGGCGTTAAGTTTTAAGGTGGCGCGGGATACTTCGTTTGGCACAACAAAGTTGGGCGTAACAATGAAACTGTTCTTGTCCCGGTTACTGTATACACCGGTCGTGGGAATTTTTTGCAGCCCTATCTCTCCTATATCTAGCGAACCTTTTTTAAAGTCATCAATTGACAAAGTGTATGTTCTTGATAGAGAAGTTGAATAGTAACCGCTTGCATACGCATACACATAAATCCCCCGCGAACCTGTCGCACTCACGCTGGTCTGCGCCTCAAAGGTGCCGTTAGCCTGGGTTAGCACACTATCCCAAGACCCTACTGTCGCGTTTTGGATTGGATTACCGGTAGCTCCATCCACAATTTTGCCCGTAATTGTTATCGGATTAACAAAGGTGAAATTTGCAACTCCGCCAGTTGAGGCCGTAACAATCCGATAAACCGATGAGGCTTCAATGGCTGTTTCGGCTTCGTTAAGCCGCAACCGCGCCATGATAAAATTGGACGAGGCGTGTACACGGTAACCTGACGAGGATACGCTTCCCGCAGGAATATTAACGGTATACGTGCCATCCCCCGCGGACGTCGTATAGCCGACATAGCCTCCATTGGAGTTATTGTACACATAAATATACGCGCCGCCAAGGTTACTCTTGGTATTGTTGGCCCACAGGGATATTGTACCCGATATGGCGTTTGAGGGCGGCGGCGGCGCCGCGCCAATAGTAATGGGAATGGTGCAGCTGTACGTTGTCCCCACTACGGTTGCGATAACCGAAGCGTCATCACCGGCAGCTACCGTCTTACCCGCGGCTACCACTACCTGCGCCTGCACGCTTACAGGAGACGCGGCAGCGGATGCTGTAATCGTAGTGGTCTGGCCGTTGTTTGTTCCGCCCGCTAAACTAAACGTGTCCTTCTGCGCCCCGTCTAATGTAAATTCGACACTCAGGTTTGCAGTCGGGTCGGCGCTGAGCAGCGTTACCTCCACGTCTATGGCTTGGGCAGCGGTGTTTTCATCCGCGCCAGCCGCAAACGTGGGCTGCGAAGTGCTTGTAATGTCGTTTACTACTAGCGGCAGCGACGTCGCGTCGATAGTAATGGGAATGGTGAAACTGGGGGTTGCGCTTCCCGATTCAGTTACAACAATCGAAGCGTCATCAAGGGTAGTTAGTATCTTACCCGCGGCTATTCCTACCTGCGCCTGCACGTCTATGCTTGTGCTAAGCGCGGAAGCGGTAGTTGTAACCGTAATGGTCTGGTCGCTGACCGTTCCGTCCGTTAAATAAAAATTGCTTGCCTCATTCCCGGTTAATTTAAATTCGACACTCAGGCTTGCGGCCGAGGTGGTCAGCGTTACTGTCGCCTCTATGGCTTGGGCAGGGGTGTTTTGGTCCGCGCTAAGCGCAAACGTGGGCTGCGAAGTACTTGTAATGCCGCTTACCGCCGCGTGAGACGGCAACGCGAACAAGCTCAGCGCTAACATAGTCAGCAGCGCAAACACCGTGACTTGCAGTAATTTTTTCATACATCCTCCTTGATAATTTTGCGGTACCCGCGAACGTATGACTTTGCCGAATTAATACAGCCATATTTATGACTGCCGCAGCGCGCGGCCGTGTTGCCAAGCGAACCGTCGGCGCTGCGCGGCCAGGCGGCGTATCGTTTCGCGCGCGAATATCATTTAAAGATACATTACCTCTTGCTGACCGGCCTGTAACAGCCGGTCATGTATACACTTTCATAGGCCTCACCCCCTTTGCCGCGCGGCGAACGTTTTGCCATTAATTGCTTTTATGTAAATAACGCGTGCGCCAAAATGCGCATATCCATAATTTTATGCTCAAGTATTCGTGAAAAAGTTATTTCACGAATAGTTGGAACGGTTTCATGGGCAAAACTCAAATACAAGTATAACATATATGTGAGGGTGTAGTTTCGTCAAATGGCGGAATTACGCCCTTTTTTGTGTTCAACTATTCGCTAAATAACTTTTTAACGAAGAGTTATCATTTATCCTACAAATAGTTCTTATTATTTTTTTGAGCAACAGAACAACCTTGCAAATATTTTACACGATATTATTATAAAAGTCAACATTAAATTTCGCCTTTCAGGAAAAACATACAGGCCGGAGACCGCCGCCGGTTTAAAGTGCCCCATAGACGCAAACTAACGGACATTTCACCGTTAGAAAAAAACAGGGTTTTTCAAAACTTGGGTGGGATTCAGAGTAATTGTTTCTTGTAATTTTAGCGCCATCATACTATTATAATTACATGAATTCTGAATCTGCATATTAGGCGGTTGTACCAAGAGATTTGCCTTTGGCACATAAAATGCTCAAGACGCTAGGGTCATATGGTCATTCTGCTCCTGCCCGGATGTGGATTGAAACATTCTTCCTTCGTCCTTAATAAATAATAATTTGCGCGGGTGTATTTGAAAACTGGATTCCAGCGCAAAATCGGGGTATTTTCACCTGGATTTTGCGTTTTAAAGAGTTATTAAACATGCCCTCGGAAAGGGGTAAAATGGTGAGGAACAATAAAACTATTCCCGCAAGAAAAGCCGCATTGATATTCGCGTGTTTTATTGCGTGGATTAACATTCTGCTTTTCGGTTTGTACCCGGTACTGGAGATAACTTTTACGCTGTATAATACTCTCTATTACTGGATTATTGTGGGGTACTGCCTGTGCTTGCCTATGCCCGTTTTGGCTTTTCTGCTGGCGCGGAAAGAGGGCGCTAAATCCGCAAAAGACATTTTATCGGTACTGAACATCAGACTACTTTCAAAAGCAGATTGGAAAAACGCCCTATTCAATTTAGCGCTGGTTGTATTATTATCCGTACTTATATACAGCGGTTCTTTCGCATTGAATAAACTGTTCGGCGTTGGATTGCTGAACACAAGCGTCTGGTTTATGAGAGTACCGGAGCTTACCACTGCGGAGAAAATTAAGACGCTCCTGATATGGCTGCCGATGTTCTGTCTGAATATCTTTGGAGAGGAATTTTTGTGGCGCGGTTACATACAAACCCGCCTAAAAAATAAACAACTATGGATAATGTGTTCCGTTTTGTGGTGGCTATTGCACGCGCCTTTTGGTATGGGATTTCTGATACTGCTTATTCCGATAGTCATAATCATACCCTATAACTTCGGCAAGAGGAAAAACGCTTTATACTCACACACGAAAACATCTTCTAAAAATCTTTCAGTGTTTTCGTGTGTGAGCAACCAACAACCAGCGTGAAAAGCGCATTTCTTTTCGCGCCTTAGTATAATAGGTTGTGTCATACACGGACTGTTTAATGGCCCGGCGTTTGTGATGATGATTTGGGGAATAGTAAATTAGCAAAACATTACGAGCCTATCCTTTGCATTATAATATGATGGTGAGATTCATTCAAGAGAGGTGACGCTTATGGAACTGCGAGTTTTGAAATACTATCTGACGGTAGCGCGTGAGGAAAACATTACGAAAGCCGCACAGGTATTGCACGTCACACAACCGACGCTCTCCCGCCAGATAATGCAGCTTGAAAAAGAACTTGGCGTGAAGCTGTTCACACGGAGCAACCATAAAATTGTTCTCACCGACGACGGTATGCTGCTCAAACAACGCGCAGACGAGATTGTAACGCTTGCCGAAAAAACGAGGCGAGGCTTTTCCCGTGCCGAAGGCGGTCTGACAGGCGAAATAACCATCGGCAGCGGCGAACTGTACAGCTTTGATTGTCTCGCCGAGATTCTGGAAGCGTTTAAGTCGGCAAATCCGCTTATCCGCTACGACATATACAGCGGCAACGCCGACCAGATAAAAGACCGTATAGAGAGCGGTCTGATTGACCTCGGCTTGCTCTTGGAACCCGTGGATATGGGGAAGTATGAGTTTGCCCGGATACCGGGTCAGGAAACTTGGGGCGTGTTGGTGCGCCGCGACTCCGAATTAGCTGCCCAAACCGAAATTTGCGCAGATGTTTTGATGGGCTTACCGCTTTTAGTGCCTAAAAGGGCTATAGTGCAAAACGAGCTGTCAAATTGGGTCGGGGTGAGCTTCGAGCATCTGAACATAGTGGCTACTTATAACCTGATAAACAACGTTGCGGCAATGGTACAAAAGAATATGGGTATTGCTCTTTGCTTAAAACGCTGCAATCTTTTTAAGGACTTGCGCTTTATTCCGCTTAAACCTGAGCTTTCGGCGCGTTCTGTCCTTGTGTGGAAGAAGAACAACATGTTCTCCCCGGCGACGTCGGCATTATTAGATTTCGCGAAAAAATACAGTTCAGGCATTGCCGGTGATACGATATAAGTATTTTACATTTCTAATAATCATACTTATCATATAGACGTGCCGGTGAAGTGCGTCTATATTTTTATTCCGGTGTTGATTGGAGATGAAAGCAAGATGACAATTGATGAAGTAGGTGAACGCTATAACATACCGCAAGAGATTCTGCGCGAATATGAGAGCTGGGGGCTATGCGGAACAGTGAAACAGGTTATGCGCGTATGGCAGTTATGGCGACACGGATTTGGAGCGGCTCAGCATGATTATGACCCTCCACGACATTGGTTTTGAAAACAGCGAGATTGAAACCTATATACGGCTTCAAATCGCGGGCGGCAAGACCGAAGCGGAACATATACGAACGCTGAACCGCAAGCGAATCGCCACCCTTGACGAGATTCACTGGAAAGAAAAGCAACTCGACAGACTCAATTATCTCAGGCATGAAATAAAAAAAGCCAACAATAAAAACAATAATGAGAGGACAGAGTGATGAAACGAATCTTAGCGATATTCCTTGCCCTATTCACGCTGATGGCGCTATCCGCTTGCGGAGCGCCGGACAATTCTACGGTGGCAGACACAGCAACGACTGTTCCGACATCAAGCCCGAATCATGCAGATAACAATAGCGGCAGCTCGGATACGGGCGAACAAAACAATACGACGGCGGAGGTAATAAACGTGGAAACACCCGAAAATTTCGTTCTTATTAAAGGCGTCACATTCCAAATGGGCAGTCCCGATTCCGAGGCGTGGCGCGGCGCAGACGAAAAAGCAACATGTCGTTACGGTCAGCGATTTTTATATCGACACTTTTGATGGGTGACAATCCGAGCAACTTCTCCGGGGATAATCTGCCTGTTGAAAACATCAGTTGGCTTGACGCGATAGCCTATTGCAATGCCCGCAGCGAACAGGAAGGATTAACCCCCGCATACACAATTGAAGGCAGGGCGGTCACTTGGAATCGCGGCGCGGACGGTTATCGCCTGCCTACGGAAGCGGAATGGGAATATGCCTGCCGCGCCGGAATGTCAACATCTTTCAACACCGAAAACTCAATTAGTGCGGAGGAAGCCAACTACCACGGACATTACCCCTATCAGATAGAGGAAAATTACTTCTCGCAGGGCAATCTTGACACTAAGAGCTTATCCCTTAATAGGCAAGAATGTTGATTTTGCGCCCTTTCTGTGTTTTAAAATCCAGTATTTAAGCCATTCTGCTTTATTCAGGGATA
>JAISYE010000080.1 GCA_031297485.1 Clostridiales bacterium | reverse complement strand
TCTTGACGAGCGCAAATTCGCTCAGAAGGCAGGTCTTGGGGTTATTGGAGCACACGGCTGCGTGATTTCGCAAAAGCTGGGGTCCTTTTTCCATATTGGTTACATTATGACAAATATCCATCCTGAAAACCTTTCGGCCTTTATTCCGGCGAAACCGCCCGAAACGCAGGGCTGCTCCGGATGCGGGAAGTGCGCCCGTGTGTGCCCCGGAGACGCGCTAGGGTCCCGTACACCCATATTCGATTACAAAAGATGTGTGTCATATCTTACCCAGTGCAAGGGTGAGCTTAAGGAGGGAGAAAAGAGAATAATGGGCGATTGGGTTTTTGGCTGCGACCTGTGCCAAAACGCCTGCCCAATGAATAGAGGCAAGTATCTAGGCACAATAGACAATGCGGAGGAAACCCGTCCGAAACTAAGCGATCTGCTTAACCTGACCAACGCGGGTTTTAAAGCTCGTTTTGCCGGAACAGCGGCCGGCTGGCGCGGCAAAAAAATATTACAGCGCAACGCCGCCATAGTCCTGGAGAATTTGCGCGCGTAACGCCGCGGGGCAGCGGCTCATACGTGCGAACTTAAGGCGCAGGGCTTGGGAAAGGTCAAAAGATTAAGACCAACTGACAGTTCACCGTTAGGATGTGTTTGAAAACTCCTTAAAATGCAAAATTTCAAGTGAAAACTCTTCAATTTTGCGTTGGAATCTAGTTTTCAAACAGGCTCTAGGGGCCTAACGATGGTTTGCTCGTTGGCCTCAAACCCCGCTGGGGATTTCATCCCCGATAGCCGAGCTTGCTCGGCGCAGCGCTTTTTGATGCAGGTACAGCCTTCTTAAGGATAGTCCAGCTTGCTCGACGAACCGACTAATAGGCAGTCTTTAGGACTCATGTAATTGTGATAGCATTATGGCGCTAAAATTGCAAGAAACAATTGCTCTGGTCCCGCCCAAGTTTTGAAAGCCCCATCATTCAATACCTAAAGCGTACCAGATTGCTAGGACGTGCTTGAAAATTGGATTCCAGCGCGAAATTGCAGCGGTTTCATCCGAAATTTCGCGCTCTAAGGAATTTTCAAACACGCCTTAGCTGTTCGCCGCGAGGATAGCGATGAACAAACTTTATATAATGTTCAACTTATCCCTCAATATTTGTGCTGATTCGTAACATCACAAGAACTATCCTCGTCAAAGCGCAGGGTTTGCCAGACGAGGATTTTATTGTGCGCTAAAACTATTTTGCTCTAATTGTGAATAAAGTATGACAGTTCGCCCGCCCCTGCGTAAAATTTGTGCCCGTTCGTGGTCTAATCCGCCTTTCTTCCGCTTTCGTCTTAAGTCTGCGCCTATGGGTTTGATGCCTGTTATTCGCTTAAAATTTCATCGCAAGCCTGCCGCAGCAGCAAGTCCAGAGCATCCGCCTTGGCGCCGTCTATTACCGATTCCAGCCGCTTGTAGCCGGAGGTCATTTCCTCTACCATGGCGTGGGCGCTCTGGAGCAGGCCCTTGGCGCCGGCTTCCTTCCACCGGTCGAAGCCTTGCCGTCCAAACAGCCGGGAATCCCACCAGTTTTGGCGCAGATAGCGCACCGTGTGTTCTTCCGCAAGGAAATTCCCTCCGATGCCCACCTCTTTGATTAATTCCTCCGCAATAGCGTCCTCGTCAGCCTCAAAACCATCCAGCACGTAATTGACAGCGGAGAGCCATTCGTTGTCCACAAGAAGCTGTTCGAAACTAAAGCCCTGGTCCGCGCCCGCAATGCCCTGACAGCCTATGCTGCACGAACCGGCCAGCACGGACATCAGACCGCTTAGGGCCTTTTCAAACCCGCATTGGAAACTTAATTCCAGCGCGTCGCTGAGGGCCGAGTTGGAACCGGACGGCACGCCATAGAACTTGGCCATCTGCGCGGCGGCCACGCCGATAAGCGCCTGGTTGGGCGAGCCGAAGGAACACAGCGTGGTGCGGGGGTCGCTGGTATGGCTGCCATGGGCGAAAAACGCCACAGGTTTGCCGGAAATAGCGCGGACAAAAAACTGGCTGCCCAGCACTTCGGCGCAAATAAGCGTAACAGTGCCGGCAAGGGACATCGGCGCCGCCGTGCCGCCCACGACCATGGGCGCTATCCACAGGCCGTGGCCTCTGTCCGCGAACAGCAGCCCCATTTCCAATGTTTCCGGCCTGAAGCGCAGCGGGCAGACGGATTCAAATAAATACCCCTCTTTCCGGCCCATACATTCAGCCATGTCCATAATGAACCGCGCGGTTTTTGGCGTCAGGACATAAGTACCGCCTGCTTTTTTCTGGTATTTATACAATAAATTGAATGAATATACATCCGTCACCCGGGCGTCCACGTCGCCGGGGACTACAGCCGCGTTGGCCGCGCTGATAAAGGGCAGTTTATCCGCAAGGGCGGCGCATTTTTTTATGTCGTCCAGCGTCCCGGGACGGCGGCTGCTTGTCATAAAGTCTGTAACGAAAACTTGGGTGGAAATACAGCCGTAAAGTTTGCTTGCCTGCAGCGGGTCCTCCTGGACGGGAACATGTGTGCGCTGCTCGGTTAAAAATTCCTCCATAAGGGGCACGGGGATTTTTACCGTGCAATCGCTGTAATCCACTACAGCGCCCGCCTTGGCGCAGCGCCGCAGCACTTCCGCGTTAGGCGCGCCCATGCCCGTTGACTCCAGTATCCTTAACGCCGCGTGGTGAATCGCCTCTATTTCGTCCGCGGATAAAACCTCTATGCTGGACCTTATTTTTTTCATGGATTCCTCTCACTTTCTGTATTTATAAGCAGCCATTAGTTCCGGCGGCTTACTGTGAAAACCGAAACCATATTTTTTAACATATCTGATTGACTGGAAAGCTCCTGGGCAGTGGACGCGGATTCCTCTGAAGCGGAGGAATTATTCTGCACCACGTCCGAAACCTGCTGGATCCCCACAGATATTTGATTGAGGGACAATGCCTGCTCGTTAGCCGATTCCGCGATGTCGGCAATAAGCCTGGAAACTTTGCTGAAATCTTCCGTAATTATTCCCAAAGTGTTGGCCGTGGCCTTGGCTATGCCTTGGCCTTCCTCTACCCTGGTCAGGGACTCTTGAATAAGCTGCGTGGTCTCCTGGGCGGCGGAGGAGCACTGGTGGGCCAGGTTGCCCACCTCGGCCGCCACGACTCCGAAGCCCTTGCCGTGTTCGCCCGCCCGCGCCGCTTCCACAGACGCGTTAAGCGCCAGCAAGTTTGTTTGAAAGGCTATATCGCTGATTGTTTTATTTATCTTGGATATAGCGTCGCTGGCATTCTTAATCTCTGTCATGGAAACCAGCATACGGCCCATCTCGTTGTTGCCGCGCACCGCGTTCTCGCGGGAACCGGCCGCGAGTCTGCTTGCTTCCGCCGCGTTGTTCGCGTTGTGCGTCATTTTTTCGTTCAGTACAGAAACGGAAGCGTTTAATTCCTCTACCACGCTGGCCTGTTCCGCCGCGCCGGTCGCCAGGTTCATGCTGCTCTCGGACATGGTGCGCGCCCCTGCTGACACTTGTTCAGCCGCAGAACTGAAATTGCTGATAACAGAGCTGAAACTTCTAAGTATCATATTTATGGCGTTTTTAATAGCGCTGAAATCCCCCAGGTACTCGCGTGTTATCTCATGGTCCAGGTCACTGCGCCTAGCGACGGCTTCCAACACGTCGGATATTTCGTTAATATATGTGCCGACGGTGGTCATTGTGAAATTGACGGATTCCTTTATTTTATTAAACTCGCCCTTATAGGAGTGGGTCATAAACGCGTGCATGTCTCCGTGCGCCATAGCGTCAAGCGCCACAGTGGTTGCGGATATGGGCATGGAAACCGCGTCCATTAAATTGTTAAGGGTGTCTACAATTTGGTTCCAGTGGCCGCCGTATTTTTTGTTGTCCAGCCGGCGGTTAAGCTCGCCGTTTGTGGCGTCCCGCACAAGGCCGACTATATCATTGCTCATATCTGTTAGCTTGCCGCTGAGGTTGTCACGTGAGATGTTCATTACCGCCTTCTTGTCCGGCAATTTGGGAATATCCGCGTTAAAATCGCCGTTGCCCAACGCTGTAAGGCATTCTATGAACATCAGCACCTCGCTGATGATAGTTGATATCAGGTCGTTGTATTCTTTCGCGACTTTTAAGTAAACTCCCCGGAACTTGGAGGCGTCGATCTGGGCTTCTATGTCCCCGGCGGCAAACCCGTGGCTCACTCTGTTCATCTCGGACATTAACATTTTTATAGTGTCAACCACCTGGCCGGTGCTGCGCGTTAGTACGCCGATTTCGTCCCGGGCGTTGCTGCGCGTGTCTATGTCCAAGTTGCCCGCCGCGACTTCGTTCAGCATGTCCGCGAGGGACGTGACGGGCTTTGTAATGGAGCTTGTGATGATTATGGCGACAAAAACAGCCAGCACAAACGCCAGTGCCGCAATAATGATAATAACGGTCATAACGCTGTTTGCCGTTTGCACGGTGGCAAGCGAGTCGGATGTTATCCGTCCTTCCGCCTGGGAGATCAGCGAATTTGTTATGGACTCCATTTCATTGGCCATGGAGGAACCGTTATTGAGGAGTTCCGCGATAACGTCGAACTCCTGCTGGTTCGCGGCCTCAATTAGCTTGACGCCAATGTCCCTGTCGTATGCGGTAACCAGTTCCTTAAGCCTTTGAATTTCAGTGGCCCTGAGATTTTTATCCTCAGTGGTAAACTTCGGATCATTGTTAACGAAGCTCATGTAATTCTCTAACTGTTTGTTCACATTTTCCAATGACGTGCGGTAGAGTTCCTCATATTGGGCTTGGTTGACGCTTGGCGCGGCAGCCATGTTTCCAATAAAAAGCAGGTTGCGGCGCATGAGTAAAATGGCTATGTCAATTTCCAGTGCCGCCGGCTGTCTTTTAGCCGGAAAATCGAGCAGGTACAAGTACGAATTCTCGTTTGTCTTAGTGTTATAAATCCCAAGCCCCGTGAGAATTACCGTGATTATCAGCAGAATAATAAAGCCGAATATCAGTCTTGAGCCTATTTTAATATTATTTAACATGTGCTTCATGCTAAATGCATTGCCTCCTTATAATATATAGTTTTTTAAAAGTAGTAACATAATATCATAATAAAAAGAAATTTGTAAAGATGTCTGAATCGTGTAATCGTGTATCGTGTCCAGCTCCGAAAGGTAAACAGCCTCAACAAATGGTTGAACAAAGCCATTTTCACCTTATCAGCATTGAAAATTGAAATTATACTAAGGCGCGAAAAGAAATGCACTTTTCGCGCCGGTTGTTGGTTGCTCACACACGAAAACACTGAATAATTTTTAGCGATAGTCGGGCGAAGCCCGACGAAGATGTTTTCGTGTG
>JAISYE010000079.1 GCA_031297485.1 Clostridiales bacterium | reverse complement strand
ATCAAGGCGTTTCTAATTTCATTTTAAAATTTCAAAAATTTGTTAATTTAAAATTAAAGATTAAATTGACTTTAACATCATCGAAGCATATTATTATACCAAATCAAATCGCGGGGGCGAACTGTGTTCGCCCGTGTTTGTAAAAAAGAGGTGAAGCTGAATGAAATTAAAGTACCTGCATCACAGCGGTTTTATTTTGCAGGATGATAAATACGAAATATTAATAGACTGCTGTGGATTGCGGCCGGAGTGCGGCGAGGTCCAGCGCCTGGCCGCGTCGGGCAGAAAATTGTATGTGCTGGCGAGTCACTGGCACGGCGACCATTTTGATAGTCAAATACTGCGCCTGTGGCCGGATAATGTAGATGTGACGTATATATTTTCAGCCGATATATTAAAAAACGTTCCGAGTTCCACGTTCGAGGACAGGCTGATTAAGTATATCGCCAAGGGCGAAAGCTGCAGGGAGGAGCACATGACAGTAACAGCCTTTGGGTCTACTGACATCGGCAGTTCGTTCTATATTGAAGCGGGCGGGGTTAAAATATTCCACGCCGGCGACTTGAACAACTGGCACTGGAACGAGGAGGAGCCGCCGGAAGCATCGGCTCAGAGCGAACGGGAATTTCTGGCGGAGCTTGCGGACATCTGCTGCGAGGTTAAACGCCTGGACGCGCTTATGTTCCCCATAGACCCAAGGCTTGGCAGGGACTATACCCGAGGCGCGGAACAGTTCTTGGATAAAATCCCCGTGGGATTATTCGCGCCCATGCATTTTTGGGACGATTACGCCTCCGCGCGGGCCTTCAAGCGCAAGGCGGAGTCCAGGGGCTGCCGCTTTGCCTATATTACCGCGCCCGGCGACACATTTGATATATGAAAGGAGAATTGAAAATGGAGATGAAATGCAGGTTCGCGCACTATAATTTCAATATAAAGGACCTTGACAAGAGCATAGAGTTTTACGGCAAGGCCCTTGGCCTTAAGCCGAAGCAGCGTAAGGAAGCGGAAGACGGTTCCTTTGTGCTTATGTTCCTGGGGGACGGCCAATCGGATTTTTTGCTGGAGCTCACTTGGCTGCGCGACTGGAAAGGCAGCTACAACCTGGGGGACAATGAAATGCACCTGGCGGTATACGCGGCCGGAGATTACGATAAAGTGCGGGAATTTCACAGGGAAATGGGATGTATATGCTATGAAAACGAGAGTATGGGTGTATACTTTATTACAGACCCCGATGGCTATTGGATAGAAATACTAAGAGACAATTAGGAGGACACATGGAGATTCTTTTAAAAGGCGGACAGAAAAAGCAGTATCCCGGCCAGGTAAGTATTATGGAAATAGCGCGGGACATAGGCGCGGGTCTTGCGCGGGCAGCCTGTGCCGGACTGGCGGACGGCAAAGCCGTTGACTTGCGGCAGGTAATTGCGGAGGACTGCGAGGTCGCCATTCTGACATTTGAGGACCCGGACGGCCGCAGGGCGTATCGCCATACCGCGTCGCATATATTGGCCCAGGCGGTGAAGCGCCTGTTCCCTGAAACCAGGCTGGCCATAGGCCCGGCTACGGACGAAGGTTTTTATTATGATTTTGACCGTGATAAACCCTTTACAGCCGAGGAAGTTTCCGCCATTGAGACGGAAATGAAGAAGATTATAAAAGAGGATTTGCCCATAGAACGCTTCGAACTTTCGCGCCAGGAAGCCTTAAGCTTAATGGCGGAGGAGCCTTATAAACTGGAATTAATTAACGGATTGCCCAACGAGGCGGTTATTTCGTTCTATAAGCAAGGCGATTTTGCGGACCTGTGCGCCGGGCCGCATCTTATGACTACCGGTCAGGTAAAGGCGGTAAAACTCATTTCGGACGGTGGTTCCTCCGGCGCCTATTGGCGCGGCAATTCTGAGAATAAAATGCTCTCGCGTATTTATGGCGCGGCGTTTACCAAGCAGGCGGATTTGGACGCGTTCCTTACGCAGCGGGAAGAAGCTAAGAAACGGGACCACAATAAGCTGGGGCGCGAGCTGCGGCTGTTTACCACCTCGGACCTGGTAGGACAGGGCCTTCCCCTTCTGATGCCAAAGGGCGCGAAAATAATTCAAATTCTCCAGCGGTTTGTGGAGGACGAAGAGGAACGCCGCGGCTACTTGCTCACAAAAACGCCCTACATGGCTAAACCGGCGCTGTACGCCGCGTCCGGACATTTGGACCATTACCGCGACGGTATGTTCTTTGTGGATGAGGATAAGCCGGGCGATGAGACGCTTATACTGCGGCCCATGACGTGTCCCTTTCAGTTTATGATATATAACGCGGAACAGCACAGTTACCGCGACTTGCCGATACGTTACAACGAAACATCCACCCTGTTCCGTAAGGAAGCGTCTGGAGAAATGCACGGGCTTATACGTGTACGGCAGTTTACTCTTTCGGAGGGGCACTTGGTATGCACGGAGGAACAGGTGGGCGATGAGTTTAAGGGCGTTGTGGAGCTTAATAAATATATTATCAATATACTGGGCATTGAGAACGACGTAAGCTACCGTTTTTCAAAATGGGACCCGAACAATAAGGAAAAATACCTGGGCGACGCCGAGGTTTGGGACAAGACCCAAACCCTTATGCGTGACCTGCTGAATTCCCTGGGCCTGCCCTTTTACGAGGCTGACGGCGAGGCGGCGTTCTACGGCCCGAAGCTGGATATACAGTTCAAAAACGTACACGGCAAAGAGGACACGGCCATAACCATACAAATCGACTTCGCATTGGGGGAACGGCTTGGCATGACCTATACCGACAAGGACGGCGGCCGAAAATGCCCGGTAATTATACACCGGTCTTCCATTGGGTGCTACGAGCGGACATTAGCCCTGCTCACCGAAAAGTACGCGGGCGCCTTTCCTACGTGGCTGTCGCCTGTGCAGGCCATTGTGCTGCCTATTTCGGATAAGTTCAACGAATACGCGGGCACTGTCATTCACGCCCTTAAGGAGCGAGGCATACGGGCGGAAGGCGATTTCCGGGCTGAAAAGATAGGCTACAAAATCCGCGAGGCCAGGAACGAACGCGTGCCCCACATTATGGTGGTGGGCGAAAAGGAAGCCGCCGAGGGCGCTGTCTCCCACAGGACAAGGCGCGGCGACGAAGGCGCGAAGCCACTTGCCGAGGTAACTGATGAAATGTTGCGGGAGATAGAAACAAAGAAAAATAATTCAATCTGATAAGATATGTTTGAAAATACCTTAGGAACGCGAAATTGCAGATGAAACCACTCCGATTTCGCGCTGAGGTCCAGTTTTCAAATACGCCCTAAGGCAGGACATCGCAAATCAATGTCAACAGGTGTGCGGGTGGGTTCACCTCTGCAAGACCGCTGGCAGGGGCGAACCAACGGACAAATCCTAACGGTGAATTGTCAGTTTGTTAGGACGTGTCTGAAAACCAGATTCCAGCGCGAAATTGCAGCGGGTTCATTAGAAATTTCGCGTTCTAAAGAATTTTCAAACACGCCTTAGGTTCGCCCGAGTCAACTCGAAAATCTTTAATCTGTTGACATTGCGTCGCAAATAACTACCCCTTAAAATCTTGGATTTCGCCCATAGACATGACCTTAAGAAAGAAATAAACAGTCCCTTTTCTTAAAAAGGCTGTACCCGCATCAAAAACGTCGAACCCGCCGCGCTTAAGAAGGGGTCTGCGTCGAGCAAGCTCGACTATCGGGTGCGAAGTCCCCAGCGGGGTTTGGTGCCTAACGATGGTTTGTTCGTTGGCCCCAAGGTCTTAATCTTTTGACCTTTCCAGTTTGCGTGTTCTGTCCATCGGTAAGCATAAGTAATAATATTTTCAGGAGGCTCTAATGAGAACAATAACCTTGGGACTCAGCGGAATACAGGTTACGGAGCTGTGTTTTGGCGCGCTGCCTATCGGGCCTAACCAGAAGGACGTTCCGGCTGACGAAGCAGCGGAAGTTATAGCGGAAGCGCTGCGCGCGGGTATAAATTTTGTGGACACAGCGGAAATCTACAAAACATACCCGTACATACGCGAGGCTGTCCGCCGCACCGGTATACAGCCTGTAATAGCTACAAAGTCGCCCGCGTCAACCTACGAGGACATGTGCGAGTCCGTCGAAAAAGCCCTGGCTGAACTTGCCGTGTCAAAGCTGGATATCTTCCTGCTCCATGCCGCCAGGGTGGGCGAGGATGTCTTTGAAAAACGCGCCGGCGCCTTGCAATGTCTACTGGATTATAAGGCCAGGGGCATAATAAACGCGGTTGGCATAAGCACTCATGACGCCAAGGTAGCGGCGCTGGCGGCGGACCGGGATGATATAGACGTTTTGTTCCCCATATTAAATATCAAGGGGCTTGGTATTTTAAACGGCAGCCGCGCCGATATGGAGAACGCGGCCGCGCGCGCCATGAACGCGCGCAAGGGCGTGTACCTGATGAAGGCACTTGGCGGCGGTAACCTCGCGGGCGATTACGAGGCGTCCATGGAATACGCCAGAGGCTTTGCGAACGGGCGCGCGGCCCTGGCGGTCGGCATGGTTAACACGGACGAGCTTGCCATGAACGTGAAATATTTTAACGGCGAATCCATTGAGGAATACAGGGCCGGCCTTAAGACTGTGCCGAAGAAGCGCTTCCTTGTGGTGCCCCAGTTGTGCGCTGGCTGCGGAAACTGCGTGGAAGCCTGTCACAGCGGCGCGGCAAGGTTGGAGGCGGGCAGGGCGGTAATAGACGACGGCAAGTGCGTTACCTGCGGCTACTGCGTAGGCGCTTGCGGGATGTTCGCCATCAGGATGGTGTGAGGCTGCCTATGAATAATCTTTCTGAGGCCTTGCGCCAAGGCTTAAATACAATATTGGAGTGGATATACCCGCCCAAGTGTATGTTGTGTGGGAGTGTAATGTCCGTAGGGCAGAGGATATACTTATGCCCGCACTGCGAGGGCAATTTAGAAATAATAGGCGAGCCTGCCTGCGCAAGATGTGGAGCGCCGCTGGAGAACGAAGAGAATTTCTGTCTTAAATGCCGGATGCAGGACTTTCCATTTGTGTCAAATACCGCGCTGTTGCTATATGACGCCTTCACAAAAAGTATTATTTACAAGTTTAAGTATGGCGACAAACCGGGCTGCGCCAGAAGTTTGGCCGCGCTGGCCTATAGGCATTTGGCCGGCGTGTTTGACGGCGCGGATGTGATGGTGCCAGTGCCGCTGTACCCGGGGAAACGGCGCCGGCGCGGTTATAACCAGGCCGAACTGCTGGCGCGGGAACTCTCAAAACTATGCGGCGCGCCAGTGGAGCCGCGCGCTCTGGTACGCGTGCGGAGTACTATGCCGCAGGCGCGCCTTAACCGCGCGGAGCGGGAAAATAATGTCCGCGGAGCCTTTAAGGCAAACGAAAAATTAAAATTAAAATTAATCTTAAAGGGTAAAAAAATTTTGCTTATTGACGATATATATACCACAGGAAGCACATTATGCGCTTGCGCGGAAGCTATGCGCGAATTCGACAATGTTGAGACGCGTTGCTTTACGCTGGCGCTTGCTCCGGCGGACGGAGGAAAATATTTTGAAAGTTAAAAAATATTTCTAATATTTTTAAAATTACTGCCGATATTATAAGCATAACGCAATTCTATATTTATCAGCTGCGGCGGAAGGGTTCCGCCCCGGCGTCAAAAAAACAATGCGGGCGACACGGTTCGCCCCTGCAAAGGGCGGTGATTTTACATGGACACAAGAATAGGCAGCACTTATGGGGTGTTGGGGGAATATAAGGTATTGGCGTATAAGGCGGAAGAAACAAAACGCGCGGGTAAGACGGAAGAAAAGCACGACGAGCTTGCGATGTCGGCGCAGGCGCAATCGTTCAGCGCGTTGCGGAAAGCGCTGTCCGGAATACCGGACTTGCGCGAGGAGCGTATCGGCGAACTTCGACAAAAGATTGAAAGCGGCGTTTATGATGTCAGCAGCAGCGACGTGGCGGATAAAATATTGGAAAGAGCGCTTGGCGCGTTGGCCTGGTAAGGCGGAGGGCGTATAATGGCGGGTTTACTAACCGAACTTATAGACGTGCTTGACGCCGAAGGGGAGCATTATGAGGATTTACTGGGGCTTGCCAAGGAGAAGAAGGAGATACTGGTACAGAATGACGTGGAGTCTCTTAAGAAAATAACTTCTTTGGAGAATACGCTTATTAGCCGTATAAATCGTCTGGAGAAAAAGCGGCTCGCGCTTATGGGCGACATCGCGACGGTGCTCGGCCGCGGCGCAAAGGCGCTTACCTTGGGGGCGCTTATGGAGACTGTGCGCGGCCAAAACGAATACCCCGCGCTTAACGCCGCCGCGGGCAGGCTGCGCGCCGCCGCGGGCAGTCTCAGGGAAATTAACGCGCTTAATAAAACTTTAGTGGAGCAGTCTCTTGAATATATTGATTTCGCGTTGAATTTGCTGCGTGGCTCTGCGAACAGCGGGCCATCTTTTTATGGGAATGGGTTGGACGACATTGACGACGGCGCCCAGTTTTTTGACGCGCGTCAGTAATAGACCTTGGGCAGCGCCCCATAAGCGCGAACTTAAGAAAAAAAATAAACGCTCTCTTTTCTTAAAAATGCTGTATCTGCGCCAAAAAGCGCTTCGTCGAGCAAGCTCGACTATCGCACCCGCCGCCCTTAAGAAGGGGTCTGGGGATGAAATCCCCAGCGGGGTTTGGGGCTAACCTCAAGGTTTTAATCTTTTGACCTTCCCATTCCTTAAGTTCGCGCCGATGGGGCAGCGCCCCAAGGTTTTAAGTTCTGTTATCAACGGTATTCTTGTGCAAAACATCAGAGACAGCGAGGGATTATTATGGGAATGTCCAGTTTAGGCATAGCCGTAAGCGGATTAAACGCGGCGCAGGCAGGGCTGTATGTGACGGCGCATAACACGTCGAATAATAATACGGTGGGCTATGTGCGCCAGCAGGTTATGCAAAATGATTTTTTTTCAAAGGCAGTGGGTTATAACGCGATAGGTACCATGCAGCTGGGCCTTGGTACGGACGTGTCGGCCATCCGCCAACTGCGGGATACATTTTTGGACGTTAATTACCGCGCGTCCCTCAGCAAGATGAGCTTCTATTCCGCCAAGGCGGCTACGGGCAGCGAGATTGAAGTCGTAATAGGCGAGCTTCAAAGCGACTATAAGGCCCAGGACGTGATAATGGATATCTGGGACGCGCTGAGCGAGCTTTCCAAGGACCTGGGCAGCATTGAAACCCGCGAAAATTTTGTCAATACTTGTATATCATTTATAAACAAGGTAAATAACGTCAGCGAACGGCTGGTGGATTACCAGCAGAACCTGGATTTACAGATACGCGACGCGGTAACCCGGGTAAATCAGCTTGTCACGCAAATTGACACGCTTAATAACCTCATAGTGAATGTCGAAATATCCGGCGACCACGCCAACGATTACAGGGATGAGCGGAACCTTTGCATGGATGAGCTTTCGTCCCTGCTGGACATAAACTATAAGGAAGCCCCAAACGGCCGCATGGACATAACAACCGGCGGATATGAACTGCTGGTAAACGGCAACGCCAATAGATTGGGCCTGCGATATACCACTAAGGGCTATTCCTTTGTGGAACCGGTTTTTACTAACGCCACGGAAATATTGGATTGGGACTCGCCGGCGGCCTCCTATAAACCGCTGTACAAGCCCAACCAGCTTATAAGCAGCCAGATCGGCAACGACAGGGGCCTGTTGCTGGGCCTGCTTGCGGCGCGGGGATACGCCCCGGCTAATTACGCCACCGGAGCGGGGACAGAGCCTACTGCTCCAACGGCACCCGCGCCGCCGGCGATGTTGTATCAAATGCCAGATCCCTCTGACCCCATGTATACCGGCAATATTAATTTGGACCCTGATTATCTGGCGGATTTTGCCGATTATGTGCAGGCATACGACGCTTACGCGAGGCTTTATTATCTGGCGCCGTCGATAGCCGTGCCGCCGCTTCCGCCCGACATAGACGACCCTGCGTATACCCACGGCGGAGTTGACATGGGCTATAGGACCGCGTTGTCCACGTATGTAATCAACAGGACGACCTATGTGACCACCGACCTGCCCAGTTACCAGGCCAACCTGACGGTTTACCTGGCTGACCTTAACGAATATCAAATTGCGTACAATCAGTACCAAAAACAGCTTTTCGATATTCAGCAGGCTATGATACCGCGGGCGCAGAAGGAATTCGACACCTTGGTGCACCACATAGTCACAATGATAAACGATAAGTTTTCCCCCTATACCCAGGCGACGCCGCCTGTATTTGACACGGCCAACGCGCCGTTGGACCAGGACGGTAACCAGCAGCGGATGGACATATTCGCGCGTAAGTACGAGCCCTACGACCAACGTTTCGACAGCGCCGATAATTTAATTCCCGAGGACACTGATAATGTATACTCGTTATATACCATGGGCAACCTGGTTATTAACCCAATACTGTCGAATTCGGACGGTTACGCGAAGCTGGCGCTGTCCCCCAGCGGGGATGTGGACGACAACCGCCTGATAATTGACATAATGGAGGAATGGAAGTCCACGGCCATATATATTGAATACGTGGATAAGGACGGCTTCAAGGTTTCCGAGTGGGTAAGCGTGGATAAAGCCTACCAACACTTTGTAAACCATAACGCCACCGCCAATGACGAGGCGAAAAGCTATGTGGCGGCGGAAGACGTAATAGTCCGGGACCTGGATAATAAGCGAATGCAGATTTCGGGTGTGGCGCTGGACGAGGAGATGTCCAATATGATGATATACCAGCATGCCTACAACGCGTCGGCCAGAGTAGTAAACGAGATTGACTCCATGCTGGACCGCATAATAAACCGAACGGGCCGGGCGGGATTGTAACGGCCGTTCTTTTTTAAGGAGATGAACATATGGTAAGGTCCGCGTTTTTTGAGTTTCATGTGGCGCTGACTGGTTTGCACGCGTCCCGGGCAGGGCTGGAGGTGACCGGCCATAATACGTCCAACGCCGCTACGGTGGGCTTTTCGCGCCAGTATATCGAACAGAAGGCGTCGTTTCCGCTTACTTACAGGGACGGCAAGGGCATGATAGGCACCGGCGCGGTTGTGTACGGCATTGGGCAGGTGCGCAATTTTTATCTGGATAAAAAATATTGGGACGAAAGCGCCGTGCTGGGCGAGTACACCCAGAAGAACAGCCTGCTTTCCGTAATAGAGGGCGCCTTCTCGGAATTGGGCGATATGAGCGTCACAACCAACGTAAACCTGCTGTTCGACAGGCTCCAGGATTTGTCCGGCTCGTCCCACGACGGTACTTACAGGACCAATGTGCTGCAGGCGCTGGAACAGTTCGCGACCTTTATTAACACTACGTCGGACCTGTTAAAGAAGCAGCAGCGGGACATAAACGCCGAGGTAAAGACGATTGTGGAGACAATAAACAGCTTGGGCCAGCAGATAAGCGACCTTAACGAGCAGATAATGTTTTACGAAACAGACGGTTCGCGGGCCAACGACTTGCGGGACCAGCGGGCCTTGCTGGTGGATGAGCTTTCGCGTTACGTGAATGTGGAAGTGGACGAAATCGAGCTTAACGACGACTACGCCAACGGCCTGTACCCTAATCCGGAGGACAGGTTCAGGAGCCGCAAGCTGTTTCAGGTGATGATAAACGGCTCCGAGTTTGTGACGGGCGATACGGCATACGAACTGAAGGTAAAGCCTAGGGACGCCAAGCGGAACACTATGGACGCCGAGTTTTTGTATGACGTGTATATAGCCCACGGCGCCATAAAGTTCGACATCTACAGCCCCACTTTAAAGGGCGAGCTTAAGGGCCTGATAGACGTGCGGGACGGCAACAACGGGGTGTACTGCGGCGGTTCGGCGACAGCTGTAACAGGTCCGGCGCCGGTTCCTCCTGCCCAGCCGAACACGTATACCGTTACAATCACGAACCCGACCAAAATAGATTTACTGGAAACCGACGGGTACGTTACTCTGCGGGATACACAAACAGGGGTAAAGCGCGATTACGAGTACAGCGGCTATGTGTATGATTCCGCTCTGGACACAGCCACGTTTACCGTAATAGCCAATTCGCCCATAAACACGGTCCTGGCTTACGAGGCTTCCGTCGGCCAAACAGACAGTTACAAGGGCATACCCCATTACATGAATAAACTTAACGAGCTTGTAAGGACAATGGCCAGGGCCTTTAACGAAGGCGTTACCCGCAACGGCAGCCAAATACCGGACGTAACAGGGCACATTGACGCCTATGATTTGAACGGCGATAAAACGAATCTGCTGCTGTTCACGTACTTGGACTACAGTACCCCCACTAACCCCGAAGTGACGGCCATACCGACGGCATCGGCATCTCCGGCGTCGCCTTATGACTTGTATTATTATCTGAATTACACCTGCGACAACTTCCAGGTTAATTCCATACTGCAAGACAACCCCGACCTGCTGGGGGCGGCCGAAGGTCCCACGGACGGGGAAAGCGCAAACCAGGTTATAAATAATTTTGATTATATACGTCAGTACAACCGCCTGTTTTCAGAAGGCAAGCTAATCGACTACACGGTGGGCATGGCGGGCGAACTGGGCATAGACCTTAAGCAGGCCGGTAATTTTGAGGATAATTATATATCCATTACACTGATGATTAACCAGCAGCGCACAGAGGTTTCCGGAGTGGACCTTAACGAGGAAATGGTCAACATGGTGAAGTACCAGCAGGTATATCAGGCGTCAGCCCAGATGATAACCACAATAAACGAAGTGTATGACACCTTGATAAACCGTATGGGCGTATCATAAAAAACAAGGGGGTATCCAAATGCGGGTAACAAACACTATGCTGACCAACAGGTTTATGTTGGACGTACACCGCAATATGACGGCACTATATAACTATACAATACAGATGGAAACCGGCAAGAAAATTCAGCAGCCATCCGACGACCCAATAGTGGCGGCCAGGGCGCTGAAGTTCCGCACAGCTTATTCCGAAACGGAACAGTACATGCGCAACGTACAGCAGGGCCTTTCCTGGATGCAGGTGACGGAAGCCGGGTTCCGCAACGCCATGGAAATGCTGGTGGGCAACGGCAACGACGGGGGCATACGGCAGCTGTGCGTTTCCGCTTCCAGCAGCGACAAGACCTACAGCGACCGTCAGGCCATAGCGGAGAATATCCGCAGCTTCGCGGACCAGATAAAGTCGGAAATGAACATTACCTTCGCGGGGCGGTATTTGTTTTCCGGCTACAGGACAGACCAGCCGCCCGTGTACGAGAAGGATAACACGGAGAATTATAGAATTACGCAGCAATTTAAAGTGACGGACATAGAGCGGACGTTTTGTTTTCAGAAATTGGTCAGCACAGAAGAGCCGACAATTGAGGATATAACACTTTTGAAACTGGCGTATAAGGACGCGGGAACTCTCAGCGCGCAAATGGTAAATTATTCGGGTGTGCCTCCTGCTATTGCTGTGACTTCAACGAGCTCAACCGTTGCCACCGCTTATGATCCCCCTGCCGCAAACGAAGTCAAATATATTCAGGACACAGGGGAACTGCTGATCGGGACTGGCGTGGAGACGTATATGGAGCAGGGCGACCTTGAAATTACCTATCAGAAGCAAAATTTTAAGGCAGGGGAACTTAATCCGCTGGCGTATTTTACATGTACGGATTTAAATACAGGATTGAACTACGTAATGGACCACGAATACGAATACGAAGTAGGCGTGAACACCAGGCTGAATGTAAATTCGCTGGCAAAGGACGCACTGACGGATAAGATGTACGCCGACCTGACATTGCTGCAGGACCTGCTTGCCAAGGTGACAATATCGGACAGGGACGCGCTGATAGACTCCATAATGACAGCTAATCCCACAATGACGCGGGAAGACGCGGCAACGGAAGCCGACGACCAAATAACGCGGGAAAACCAGAACGTGTCAAACCTCCTGCACGACAGGTTTAATAACATGATAGGCTTGATAGATAAGCATATGGCGCAGATGTCAAACGAGCACACGGACCTTGGCAGCCGCATGACCCGCATGGAGATGATAGAGAACCGCCTGATGCAGGACCGCACCATATATGAGGAACTGCGCTCCAATAACGAGGATGTTGACATGGTGGAGCTTAGCGTGTATATGAGCAACACCAAGGCGGTTTACGACGCGTCTCTGATGGCCGGCGCGAAAATTATTCAGCTTACGCTGGCTAATTTTATATAATTATAGAAACATATAAAGCGGGAGGCCACTATGGTTTTAAATACTCGGCATTTTGGAGAAATATCTATTGACGAAGAAAAGGTCATTACCTTTGAAAATGGTTTGCCAGGTTTCCCGGACTGCAGGCGGTTTATTCTGCTGCAGGCGGAAAGCAGCCTGGCCGAGGCGGAAAATTGCATGTTTTGGTGGCTGCAGTGCGTTGATTGGCCGGAAACAGCTTTTGTGATGGTTGACGTGATCATGCTGATGCCGGACTACAACCCGCTTATTGAGGAGGATGAAATGGCCGGGCTTGGCGAGTACGACCCGGATACGTTCTTAGTGTATAATATCGCGAATATTCCCGATGATATTAAACGCATGACAGTTAACCTGAAAGCGCCGGTTATTATTAACACGAATTTGCGGAAGGGCAAGCAGATTATTGCCACAAACGAGGAATACAGCGTGCGGTACAGTCTGTTTGATTTTTTAGAGCAGCAAGCCGGAAATTTTTGAAGTGATAAATCGAAACGGGGTGAGCATATGCTGGCTCTTACACGCAAAAAGGGCGAGTCAATTATTATCGGGGAAGATGTGGAGCTGGTTGTGCTTGGTATTCAAGGCGAGCAGGTTAAGCTGGGCGTTATCGCGCCGAAAAGTATACCAGTGCATCGCAAAGAGGTTTACGAGCTTATTAAAAAGGAGAATATAGACGCGGCCAATGTCCCGGAAACCTTGGTAAGGGACTTGTTCAAAAAAGCGTAAAACATCCGCGGGTTGGGAAATCCAACTCGCGGATGTTTTTTTATTTTACCGCCGTTATTGTTTATCGGGCCAAGTTGTAGTAATATAGGATATGCCACACATTTATGAGAGATTTGCTTAAGTTGGTTAAAACATATTGGTGTACATAACCAAAGAACAAATCCTTGTGCGCGGAGGTGATAATATGCACTTTACGGATGGACGTATTATTATTGTAACGCCTGACCATGTGCTCCATAAGGCCCTGTCTGAAAAAATACGCGATGTGTTTTTAGGAACCGTTGTAATAAATGTATTAAGTATTTTAGCGATAGAGGGCAAACTTACAAAAGGCCAGCGGTCAATAGTAATCGTAGATATAGATTATTTCAAAAATTTTGAGGCATATTTGAATAGAATAATGGAAATATATAGTGTGCAGATAATTCTGATTGGTACGGGCAGTTTTCAGCCGAAATCTTTCAGGACTGCGGGCGCGTACATAGCCAAGCCCTTTTCGGCGGCGGGAGGCGGCTTTTTGGACTTTGCGTCGAGGGTTATTGACGCTATGTATAGCTGTGTTAATAAAATGAAAGTCCGTCCTGTCAATGACCAGCGGACTGTGGACGTAGGCCAGAAGATTGTGGCTATCGCGTCCTCTACAGGCGGCACCGAGGCTCTGGAGAAAATTTTCCGCCAAATGCCGGAGGACGGCCCGCCGGTTGTGGCTGTGCAGCACATGCCGTCCGGGTTTACAAAGATGTTTGCGGACAGGCTGAATACTATATGCAGAATGGAGATAAGGGAGGCGGTGAACAATGATTATTTGCAAAAGGGTCTTGCGCTTATCGCGCCTGCGGATTTTCATATGCGCATTGTAAGGAGGAACTCCAAACTGGCGGTGGAATGTTTTGCCGGCACAAAAATTCATGGCGTTATGCCGGCCGCTGACGTTTTGTTCGATTCTGTGGCCGCGATTATGCGCGGAAACGCGGTGGGGGTGATTTTGACAGGCATGGGTCAGGACGGCGCCAGAGGACTCTATAACATGCGGGCTAACGGCGCGCGCACTATAGGGCAGGATAAGGAAACCTCGGTTATTTACGGTATGCCTAAAGTAGCCTTCGAGTTAGGAGCGGTGGAGCGTCAGCTGCCGATCGGCCAGATTGAACGGGTGATTATGGACTGGGCGCGGTAAGATTAACGTTGCTTAAGGAATAAAGGTTTATACTTTCGCCATTCCTAAGCGGGAGCGCGGTGGCGGCAACTGCCGCTCGTAACCTGGTGATATACTCGTGGAAGATAAGATGTACCATGCGCTGCAATTTCGCGAACGGTCAGGTCCAAAGGCGTGCTTGAAAATTCCTAAAAACGCGAAATTTCTAATAAAACCGCTGTGATGATAGTCGAGCTTGCTCGACGCTTCGCGCTGGAATCCAATTCTCAAACACGCCCCAGTGAAATTCGATTTATTTAGCTGTTTTGCTATACTAAGGCGCGAAAAGAAATGCACTTTTCACGCCGGTTGTTGGTTGCTCACACACGAAAACACTGAAAGATTTTTAGAGATAGTCGGGCGAAGCCCGACGAAGATGTTTTCGTGTGTGAGTATA
>JAISYE010000078.1 GCA_031297485.1 Clostridiales bacterium | reverse complement strand
AGGTTAAATATATTTTAACCTATAAGGAGGCTTCTGTCAACCCCTGTTTTCCCATGTTTTCAGGCATCTCTTCAGCGTCTGCGTCTTCGTAGGGTAAACTTTTCGGGAATTTAGGTTACTATGGTATTAGCGACGACTTCAGCTACAGCAATTTCTACAAAATCCGCACAGACGGCACCGAGCGCCAGTGTCTATAATAACAAACCGCCGCCTTTTAGGACGTGTCTGAAAATTGGATTCCAGCGCGAAATTGCGGCAGTTTTATTCGAAATTTCGCGCTTTGAGGAGTTTTCAAACACGCCTTAGCAAAGGAGCAAAACTATGGATCTATCCACCACCATGCGCTTCGCGATGGTGCGCGCCTAGGCCGAAGCTTATGGCCCGGCGCTGATAAGCCCTATCCCGAGCATATCTTTCTGGGCATTCTCAAGCTGGCCGAGTTGAGGACGGACGACGCCTTCGCCTTCGCCGGGCATAAGGATGAAATCGAGGCCGACATCCGATTTGTGCGTAAAGCGCTTGAAAAAGCCGGGATTGAGCCGGAGGAGGGACGACGGAAGCTGCGCCGGGCGCTGAGCCTCTCGCCGCCGGTTGGGGACGCGGATTTGGCCGTGGCCGAACTTTTAGGCAGGGCGGGCAAGGGCGCGGCGGACGGCGTTATTTCCGCCCGCGGCGTGCTTTCCTCGCTGCTTGCCGAACCCACGCCGATTATAAAAGCCTTGTTTTTCGACGAATCGGGATATAATCAAAATCAGGAAAAGCGTGAAGCGCCGCCGCCCGCGAACCGGGTTGAAAAACGCCCCGCCGCCGAAGCGCTGGCGAGGCTTGTGGAGCGCGTCACTGCCATGCGGTATGCCCTGCTGCGGATTGTGCGCGGGCAGGATTACGCCGTTCATGCCTTCGCCGACGGCGTGTTTAACGCGGGGATGGCGGAGGCGGACGAAAAGCCATTCCAAAAAAGCGAGATGCAAAATAAAGGGCGCGTTTGTCCTGAGGTGCAGTGCTGACGAGTAAAAATTTTTCGCAAAAAAAAGCCTTCAAAAATCAGGGAAAAAGAGATAAAATGAAATTAAGTAAAAAAAGTTTTTCTCACAGGAATCCAGATAAATAAAAAGGAGGCAAAAGTTATGGAGCGAAAGCGGCCAATGACCAGAAAAGAAAGCAGAGATGAGTTAAATAAATTCAATCTCGCATGTGAACTATTGAAAACGATCAGGCACTTTTTTCCGGACCTTGTTAATCAACTTCATCGAATAACCGATGAACGAGATCAGCGGTATATCAGGTATGAACTTGAGTTAATTTTATGCGTTCGAATTTTATCTGTTGTTTTCCTGCTTCCCAGCATGAGAAGCATTAGCGAGGAGATGAACAATGATATTATCATCAGCAATATCTCTAAGCTGCTGCACCGCGATGATATAACAGAACTGCCGCATTTTGATACGATTAATAAGTGTTTAATTCAGATACCCCCGATTGAATTAGAGGCCATCATCTGTGAAATTGCGAACCGTCTGATTCGCAGCAAAACGTTTTTGGAGAGCCGAATCAGAAACCGCTGCTGGCAAATTGTAATTGATGGCACGCGTTTATATTCTTTCAGCGAACAGCATTGTATACATTGCCTTTTTAAAGAGCATAAGGACAGAACCGGCAATGTTACATCAGTTGAATATTATCACTATGTTTTAGAAGCGAAGCTGGTTCTCCGGGAGAACATAGTAATAAGTATTGCCACTGAATTTGTAGAAAACAATGGCACACAGCAGCCGGGTGCCGGTGAAAAAGCAAAGCAGGACTGCGAGTTAAAATCCTTCTATCGGATGGCGGATAAATTAAAAGCGGCGTTTCCAAGACTGCCGGTCTGCCTGACGATGGACAGCCTTTATGCTTGCGAGCCGGTTTTCCAAATTTGCGGGCAAAACAATTGGCGCTATATTATCCGGTTTAAAGATGGAAGCATAAAAACAGTGGCGGAAGAATTCCACGTGCTTAAAAATCTTGAAGCAGAGCAGTGCCTAATCGAAGCTGACGATAAAAGTTCACGGCAGTACAAATTCGTGCTTAAGATGGATTATCACGGTTTTATGCTAAACGCGGCGGAATGCATAGAAACTAAGAGTGATGGAGAGAAGCGCACATTCGTGTTCATTACGGATTTATCCATTAATCAGCGTAATTGCGCCGCGCTGGTTAAAGCTGGCCGCTGCAGATGGCGCATAGAAAGAAAACGAAGGGTTTGACATTCAGAAAAATCACGGTTACAGCTTAGAACACGTATTTAGCCGGAACTATATTGCCATGCAAAATCATTATTTTTTGATTCAAATTGGACATGCTATTTTTCAACTGATGACACTGGTTATTCCAAAAATAAAAAGCCTGCGCCTTTCACTTAAGCAGTTGCATAAGCTAATCTTTTATGACTTCAAAAAAGCAACGCTTAATGAGGAGAACTGGAAATATATTAATCAACGCTTTCAAGTCCGACTACTATAGCTCGGATTCTACGCATTATAAAAAATAAAAAGAGGTGAGCGAATTTTTAAAAAATTAAACTTTTTTTAATAACTCCTTCTATAAATTTTATGGCCTACTATTTTTGTCTTTTTTAGCTCGTTTTTCCCCTTCCTTAACTCTTCTTGTCTTTTATGCTTTTCCCATTATTTGGACCTTCATAGAAAACTTTTATTCTTCAGTACTGTGGTCTTAATCTTTTGCTTCCCCTATCCTTGAGTTCGTGCATATGCCCCACCGCCACATTGAAACTGCATTTAAGCGCGCCGCCGTCCGGTAAATCCTTATCCGCCGCTTTCTATAACAGTATGCGTTCTGCCGCACCTATAAGCGGGTCGTTGCCAAGCCACGCCAAACGGCGGCAAAACTCGCTTTCCGTCAAAAGCGTTTCACACGGGTCCATGTTCCCGGTGCTGTACGTGAAACGCCAGTCACGGCACAGACGGCGCAAGTCGTTCCTGTACCGGGCATCCTGGATGAAAACCTCATAGAACAGCCGGCTTAACAGATTTTGATATTCCTCGCTTCCGCGTGGGAAGGGCTTGTTCTCCCAGTAAAGCGTCTGTGAGTTTTGCCAGTCCTGTATCTCCCCCTCCGCTTCCGCGGCCTTGCCCCAAAGGGCGCAGAGGTTGAGCTGGCGGTTGATGTCTCGAAATTTAAAACTCTGCAGTACCCCTTCTATTGAGCGGCACACCACGCCGTAAAAGCTAAATTCCCGCCGTGTGGCGTTGGACAAACGCCCAGCTATGCCGGGCGCGCCGCTCCGAATGTCCAGGCAGCGCGTCCGCATTGCTTGGCAGGCGTCCCCAGCCTTTTTAATCAGGTTCGTGATTGTTATATCCGCGCGGGTTAGAAAACTGCTCACCTCATCGGCGCAGTCAAAATCCACAAACCGTTCTGCCAATACGCCGGTTCTGCGTATAAATTCTTCGGGCGGCGCGCTATAAACCGTATTTACGATTTGTGAAAAAACTTTCCGCGAAGGCACGCTTTCACACCAAGGGTTCGGGTACATAAACCGGTATGCCGCTCTAACGGCCCCGCCGCATACTGCTTCGCCGCCGCTTGCCAGCATGGAAAGTACCATGCCCTCACGCCATACAATATTTTTAACAACACTGCAGATATACATCTCACGGATAATACCGCCAAACACACGCTTTATCCAAGGCTCGGCACGAGCCTCATCAACCCTCAAAAAACAACTGCCGCCCTCACGGCGGGCGGGTGGGAGATGTTGGTCGGGCGTGAGATTGAAATATTCCTCCCAAAAATCCGCACAGCATTCCTCAACGAGAGCCGAAGGGGTGGGCGCATTGATATAATGCTCCGCCCAGCTTTCTGTGGAATACTTTTCGATAATGGCCGTGCCGTCCGCTTCCAGCAAGCGCCTGCCGTATACGCGCCGAATATCGTTGCAGAGCGTCAGCCAGAGTTGGCTGGCGGGTGGGGCATTGCGCAGTATATTTTCTTTTAATAGGCGCGCCCGCCTCCCACCCGCCCACCATGTGTATGAACGGATAATATTGTACGCGCGCCGCGCCAAGCTGCTTGCGCCTGCCATCTCCCACACGCCCGCCATCTTCTGCCCGCCCGCCGTCTCTCTTCTGCCCGGGCGGCCCGCCTTCCTCAATTCTCCACCTCCGCGGGGTCAACCGCACTTTTTGAAGCTTTGAAATTGTACAGAGGCCATATCTGTTTCACAATATCTACCGTGTCCCGCACGTTTCCGGCAATCTCATCCGCCGGTTTATAGGCGAAGGGCGATTCATCAACCGTGCTTTCGTTTACCGTTGTGGTGTATATGCCCTTCATGGCTTCCCTGTACGACTCAAGCGCAATGCGCGCCTTCGCCTCGCCACGGCTCATCAGCCGGCCCGCGCCGTGGGGCGCGGAATAGTTCCAGTCGGCGTTCCCCTTGCCGGTACACAGCAAGCCGCCATCCCGCATGTTCAGCGGAATCAGCGCCTGCTCGCCAGCCTTCGCGGAAATGGCCCCTTTGCGGAGAATCATGTCGCGGGTGTCAATATAGTTATGCGTTGTGGCGAATTGGCTCTCAATTTTAAGGCCCAGCGCTTCCGTAATATCGCTCACAATGGCCTGACGGTTTAGCTCGGCAAAATGCCGGGCGATTTCCATATCATGGAGGTAATCCTCAAATAATCCGCCCTCCACATAGGCCAGTTCAGGGTTAAAAAGCTCACCTCTGTTTTGCAGATGGCTGACCGCTTGGCGTTGATAATAGTCCGCCACCATCTTGCCTAAATGCCGGCTCCCGCTGTGTATCACAAGGTACAGTTTTCCGGCGCTGTCATAGTCTAACTCAATAAAGTGGTTGCCGCCCCCAAGCGTGCCCATGCACTTTTCCGCACGGGAAATGTCAATATGTTTTGCACAGCGGAGTTTTTGTAAATTTATCCTTTTCAAAAATGAATGCGCGGTTTGCCGTACCTTAAACCCCGCCGGGACGCGCGCGCGTATTTCCCTGTCCAATGCCGGCAGGTCAATAGGTCCTTTCCATTGGGAATTTTCGCCGCGAAAAGCGCGGTGAAGACGCGGCTGCGCCGTACCCGTGTTCGCAGAGTTCTTTAGCATCACGGTTTCCATCCCGCAGCCGATGTCCGACCCCACAAGGTTCGGCACGATTTTGTCCCTGACAGTCATGGTGGTGCCCACAGTGCAGCTCGCGCCCGCGTGGGCGTCCGGCATAACGCGGACTTGGCTGCCCGCCGCGAAGGGCTGGTTCAAAAATTGTATAATCTGCCTGATTGCTTCGGCGTCCACGTTATCCGTGAATATTTTCGCCGTGTTATATTTTCCTCTTAATTCCATCATGGCCATCGTCCCCTGTTATGCCCGTTATACTCGCGGACGTTGAGATATGACGTATTCGCCCCTCGTTTGGAGAATGTATTCGTTCGCGAGCTTAGGAATGACGAAAATATGAGTCTGCTGCAAGAACCCAATTTTAGCGTTGGGGAGCATTCTCGCAAATAAAAAGGTGTTATTTTTCTTGTTAAAACTATTTAATTTTAGCATGGTAATCGCACTATATACTATCAA
>JAISYE010000077.1 GCA_031297485.1 Clostridiales bacterium | reverse complement strand
CATAGTTCGATAGTATCCCCGCTGTCATTGGGCTGGAAATCCTTAGTTAATTACTCCCATTCCACAGTCGCGGGAGGCTTGCTGGTGATGTCGTAGACAACACGGCTGACGCCCTTTACCTCATTGACGATTCTGGAGGAAGCCCGCGCCAGAACCTCATGCGGTATAGGGGAGTATTCGCAGGTCATGAAGTCGCTGGTTTCAACTGCCCGCAGGGCAATCACATGGTCGTAAGTACGGGCGTCGCCCATGACCCCCACGGACCGGGCGCCTGTAAACACGGCAAAATATTGCTGCGGCGGTTCCCCGCACTTCTCAACCTCCTGCCGGAAGATATAGTCCGCCTGCCGTAAGATGTCCAGCTTCTCACGCGTTACCTCGCCCATGATGCGGATACTAAGCCCCGGCCCAGGGAAGGGCTGACGTTCCACAAGCGCCTGCGGCAGTCCCAGCTTCCTGCCCAGCGCCCGGACCTCGTCCTTGAACAGTCCGGCCAGCGGCTCTAGCTTTTCCTGAAATTCCAGCCGCTCCGGCAGCCCGCCTACATTGTGATGGCTCTTGATAGTAGCGCCAAACAGCCCGCCGGATTCTATTACATCAGGGTAGATTGTCCCCTGCGCGAAAATTTTCACCGGCCCCCGGTGCCCGGCCTCAAGGCGGCGCGCCTCCTCCTCAAACACACGGATAAATTCCTCGCCAACTATCTTGCGCTTACGCTCCGGGTCTGTCACGCCCTTTATTTTCTCCATGAACCGCTCCTGGGCATTCACGCTTATGAAGTTTAAATCACGGCTGGTTCCGAAGGTTTCCGCTATCTCCTCTGGCTCCTTCAGGCGCATAAAGCCATGGTCCACGAAGATGCACACCAGCTGCCCTGGCACGGCCTTTGAAATTAAGGCGGCGCACACAGAGGAATCCACCCCGCCGGACAGCGCCAAGAGTATCCGCTCGTCCCCTGCACGTTCGCGTATCATGGCCGCCTGCCGTTCTATTACATCGTCCAAATGGTAATCAGCCGAAGCCCCGCAAATATTGTAAAGAAAATTCCTTATTACCTCCCGTCCCTGTTCCGTGTGCTCCACCTCGGGATGAAACTGTACGCCGTACAACTTCCTTCGGGTATCTTCAAAGGCGGCGTTGGGGCAGGCTTCTGTACGAGCCGTACTCACAAAGCCCTCCGGCAGTTTCTTCACGTAGTCCCTATGGCTCATCAATACCCTTACCTCCTGCCGCAGCCCGTCAAAGAGGGCCGCGCCCGACGCTCGGGCCGCACTCGACGTTCGGGCCGCACCCGACGTTCGGGCCGCGCCCGTATCAAGCTGAGCGGGAACCCTGCCGTATTCGCTTACCTCTCCAGCCGCGACTTCTCCGCCCAACATGTGGCACATCATGTGCATACCATAGCATATACCCAGCACCGGTATCCCCAGGCTGAATATTCCAGGGTCGCACACAGGCGCGTCCAACCTGTACACACTCTTGGGCCCTCCGGTAAAGATTATGCCTATTGGCGCCAGTTCCCGCACCCGTTCCGCGGATACATTCCCAGGCAAGATTTCGGAATATACGTTTAGCCCTCTGACGGTTCGGGCGATAAGTTCCTTGTATTGCCCGCCAAAGTCCATTACTAATAGCCGTGCTTGCTCGTTCATTGCCTGCCTCCAGATTTTATTCTACTGTAACGCTCTTCGCCAGATTCCGCGGCTTGTCAATGTCCAGCCCTTTATTAGCCGCCACATAGTAGCTGAACAGCTGTAAGATTATCACTGACAGGGAAGGCGAAAACAATTCGTTTATTCTAGCAAATTTAATGGCAGAGAGTTTATCGCCGACGCCTTCCTCGTAATCTGTGCAGCAGCCAATCACCAGCGCCTTAGCGCCCCTGCTTATAACCTGCTCAACATTACTGGCTATCTTGGGCGCCAGCCTTTGGCAGCAGGAAATCGCCACAACCAGTGTGTCGGGTTCTATCAAGGATATGGGGCCGTGCTTCAGCTCGCCGCCCGCGTAAGCTTCCGAATGAATATAGGAAATCTCTTTTAATTTGAGCGAACCTTCCAGTGATATGGCGTAATCCACGTTTCTTCCTATAAAGAATATACTCTTGTATCCCACGCAGGTGGCGGCGAACTGCTGTATCTTGCCGGTGTCCGCAAGCAGGCTTTCCACCATATCCGGCAAGGCGCTCACTTCCGCAAGAGTCCCGCCTCCGCCCGTCAAAGCGCCCAAGTCCTGCGCAAAGCGTGCCGCCAATATATACAGCAGCACAAGCTGTGCGGAAAACGCCTTTGTGGTGGCGACCGCAATCTCCGGTCCGGCAAGGGTGTACAAGACGTAATCAGTTTCCTTCGCTATAGTGCTGCCCACCACGTTTACAATGGAAAGGGTCGCGGCGCCCCGACGCTTTGCCTCACGCACAGCCGCGATTGTGTCCGCCGTTTCCCCTGACTGGCTTATAAAAATCACAAGGGTTTGACCGTCGATTAGCGGGTTGCGGTAGCGCAGCTCGCTGGCCAGCTCTACCTCCGCGCTCAGCCCGCACAAGCTTTCGAACACGTACTTGGCCACCACGCCCGCGTGATAGGCCGAACCACAGCCTGTTATAATAATTTTATTATAGGACCTTATATCTATACTGTCAATTACTGCCTTGTTTTTGCCTCCGTCACACAAGGCCGAGTCAATCGTCATCCTTAGCACCTTGGGCTGCTCCATAATCTCCTTGAGCATGAAATGCTGGTAGCCGCCCTTCTCCGCGCTGTCCGCGCTCCAGGCCACTGTTTCCGGTGACTTGCTTACCGGCTCGCCGTCCATATTAAAAAATTCTACGCCCGACCGGTCCAGAACGGCGATTTCCTTGTCCTCCAGGTAATAGACCTGGGATGTATGCTTTAAAATAGCGGGAACATCCGAGGCCAGGTACATTCCGTCCCGCGCCTCGCCTATAATCAGTGGGTTGTCTTTTCTTACGGCGATAAGCCGCGGTTCGTCCAGACACATCACGCCAAGGGCAAAGGAGCCCTCTAGTGTATTGACGACCTTTATCACTGTTTCGAGTATATTGCCCCTATAATAATACTCCGCCAGCTGCGCGATAACCTCGCTGTCGGTTTCTGATGTAAAGCTTACCCCCTTGCGCTCTAATTTCTCCCGCAGTTGTCTGTGATTCTCTATTATCCCGTTATGCACTATGGCGATTTTTTCCTTTTCGCCCAGATGAGGATGCGAATTTTCATTGGACGGTTCGCCATGGGTTGCCCACCGTGTATGACCTATTCCCATATGTCCCGACGGCGCGCGCTTCGACAAGGCCTCCTCCAATACCGTCAGTCTACCCTTTCTTTTTATTACCTCAAAGCTGCCGTTATTATAAATTGCCACGCCCGCTGAGTCATATCCTCGGTATTCTAACTTCTTAAGTCCCTCCACTATGACGGGCACTGCTTCTTTATTCCCTACGTATCCCATTATTCCGCACATTCACTATTACCTCCTCTTAATATGTTAAGACCTTAAGACCTTGGGGCTCCGCCCTATTGGCGCGAACTTAAGGAATGGGGAAGGTCAAAAGATTAAGACCTTGGGGCTCCGCCCCAAACCCCGCTGGGGATTTCATCCCCGATAGTCGAGCGTGCTCGACGCAGACCCCATCTCAAGGGCGGCGAGTGCTATAGTCGAGTCGAGCTTGCTCGACGAAGCGCTTTTGATGCAGGTACAGCCATCGGGCGGATTGCCCCGCCCCTAGGATATTGCGTGTATCGTAGGGGATTCGTCGTTTGCTCGACGCAGACCCCTTCTTGCGCTTCGCGCCTATTCATCTGAATAGGCACTTTATTTGCGATAATCCAATTGTATCCTCTGGGGCTTGCGCGTGTCAAGACGGTGTGTTATGCTATTATGGAAGCGTTGAGCGGAGGGGGAGGAGTAGTATGGATAATAATCAGGATATACGCTGGAAACAGCGTTTCGCTAACTTTGACCGGGCGTTTGTTTTGTTGCGCTCCGCCTTCGAAGGAAGGGAAGTAGCGTCTTTTAATAACTTGGAACAGGAAGGCTTGATTCAGCGGTTCGAATATACTTTTGAACTCGCCTGGAAAACTATAAAGGACTACCTGATTGAAAGCGGGCAAAACCTTATTGAAGTAACGCCGCGAAACGTCATAAAAGAAGCCTTTGAGGCTAAAATTATTGACAATGGCCAAGCCTTCATTGATATGCTGCTGGCGAGGAATCTGATGTCACATTGTTATGATTTTACAAAATTCGAGGAAATCCTGCGTTCCGTAAAGATTGAATACTTGCCTGCCCTCGAAGCGTTACATGATTTTTTTATCGAAAGGATTTACTATAATGGATAATATAGAAATAGCGTGTTTTATCCATGAAATACTGGCAAATAACCCAAGAGTGCAGCAAGCTGTGCTTTTTGGCTCTAGGGCAATGGGCGCTAATACCGAACGCTCGGATATTGATATTGCTTTATTTGGGGATTTTACCTGGCGAGACGTGGAAAAGATACGCCTTGCTTGCGATGCGCTGCCTCTCCCTTATAAATTTGATGTGGTGGATTATAATGCCATTAATAACCTTGCGTTAAAGCGGCATATTGATAGTACGGGGGTTCTCTTGTATAAAAACAAAAATTACCACTTTACAGAGGCTTCCGTTTGTGATAGGATGGTTTAGATAACAGAATATGCAAACCGTTGATGTGAAAGTAAAGATGTGTATGCGCATACAGAGAGCGGGATATTTGCTGAGAGTCCCGGAGCACACAGCATGTATAAATGGTTCACAGAGGGCGCGGAGGAAAGTCTCACGAGTATTCCGCGACGCACCGGCAGCGTTACAAGCCGAAGGCCATGTTAGTGGCCTGCTAAGGCGGGGTTTTTCCCCGCGAATCAAAGTGGCACCACGGGCGTACTACGCTCGTCTTTGACGATGTTTTTCGTTAAAGACGGGCGTTTTTTATTTTGACGATAGTTCGCCAGTTTTTGGTTACGTTGTAAGTTGGGACGCGCAATTAGTGCAGGCGGTCCGCGCTTGACCCCATCAAAAGCGCCGCGCCCGCCGCCCTTAAGAAGGGGTCTGCGTCGAGCAAGCTCGGCTATCGGGGACGAAATCCCCAGCGGGGTTTGGGGCGGAGCCCCGTACGTGCGAACTTAAGAAAAAAAACAAACAATCTTTTTTCTTAAAAAAGGCTCTACCTGCATCAAAAAGCGCTTCGCCGAGCAAGCTCGGCTATCGGGGACGAAATCCCCAGCGGGGTTTGGGGCGGAGCCCCATAAGTGCGAACTTAAGAAAAAAACAAACAATCTTTTTTCTTAAAAAGGATCTACCTGCATCAAAAAGCGCTTCGTCGAGCAAGCTCGGCTATCGGGGATGAAATCCCCAGCGGGTTTGGGGGCCAACGGACAAACTATAGTTAGGCCCTAACGGTGAACTGTCCGTTGGTCTTAATCTTTTGACCTTCCCCAAGCCTTAAGTTCGCGCCTATGACCTTTCGGGGCGTTCGCGAGTATGGACAATATTATTAAAGAAAGGACTTGTAATCATGAGTAATGACACACCTTACAAAATCTATTTGCCGGAGTCAGCGCTTCCCACAAGCTGGCACAACCTGCGGGCGAAAATGAAAGCCCTGCCGGACCCCATGCTGCACCCGGGCACAATGCAGCCCTGTACAAAGGAGGATTTGCTGCCGGTATTTTGCGAAGAGCTGGTAGACCAGGAGCTTAACACAACGGACGAGTACATCAAAATCCCTGAAGGCATCCAGGATTTTTATAAAATGTACCGTCCCTCCCCGCTTGTGCGCGCCAAATGGCTGGAACGCGAGTTGGATACACCCGCGGAAATCTATTATAAATTCGAGGGAAATAATACATCCGGTTCGCACAAACTCAATTCCGCGGCCGCTCAAGTATATTACGCCAAGGAACAGGGCCTGACCTCGCTTACCACGGAAACCGGCGCCGGTCAGTGGGGTACCGCGCTGGCTATGGCCTGCGCCTACTACCGCGTCGCCTTGAGTGTTTACATGGTCAAGATATCTTCGGAGCAGAAGCCTTTCCGCAAAATGGTTATGGAGACTTACGGCGCGTCCGTTGTCCCTTCGCCCTCTGACACAACGGAGGCGGGCCGCAAAATTTTGGCGGAACACCCGACAACAGGCGGCTCGCTGGGCTGCGCGATTTCCGAGGCCTTGGAGACAGCCATGAAGACCGACAACTGCCGTTACGTACTTGGCAGCGTGCTGAATCACGTGCTGCTCCACCAGTCTGTTATCGGGCTGGAGACAAAGGCTGCCTTGGAAATGTACGGCATAGAGCCGGACATTATAATCGGCTGCGCTGGCGGCGGTTCCAACTTTGGAGGGCTTATTTCGCCCTTTATGGCGGAGAAAATCGCGGGCAAAAAGGACTACGAGTTTATCGCGGCAGAGCCCGCGTCCTGCCCGTCCTTTACCAGGGGCCGCTACGCCTATGATTTCGGGGACACCGGCAGGACCACGCCGCTTATCAAGATGTACACGCTGGGCTGCGGCTTTATCCCCTCGCCAAACCACGCCGGCGGGCTCCGCTACCACGGCATGAGCCCCATACTCTCCAAGCTCTATTGCGACGGTTACCTGAAGGCGCGCTCATATATTCAAAGCGACGTATTTGACGCCGCGGCCCTGTTCGCCAAGTGCGAAGGCACGCTGCCCGCGCCGGAATCCGCGCACGCGATAAAATGCGCTCTGGACGAGGCTGTTAAGTGCAGGGAAACCGGCGAAAAGAAGGTCATTCTATTCGGCCTGACGGGTACCGGCTTTTTCGACTTGAGCGCTTACGACAGCTACAATAAAGGGCTGCTGACGGATTACGCGCCTTCGGACGCCGATTTGGAAAAAAGCTTCGCTGAGCTTATAGCGTTGCGGTAAGATGCGGGTGAACGCGGTTCGCCCCTACAAACGGCCGCGGATTTGTTGGTCATGTGAAAAACGTGTTGATGAAGTGAAACCAAGCCTTGTGATTAGCGGGCTGTGAAAGTTGATTCAACATAATTCGCCCGCCACCGATTTGTTGGTGGTGGGCCAAATGTGTTGATATACTCACACACGAAAACATCTGCGTCGGGCTTCGCCCGACTATCTCTAAAAATCTTTCAGTGTTTTCGTGTGTGAGCAACCAACAACCGGCGTGAAAAGTGCATTTCTTTT
>JAISYE010000076.1 GCA_031297485.1 Clostridiales bacterium | reverse complement strand
TTAAGTCTTAAGTCTTCATGTTTGGCAAATGTGTTCGTTCGTAAGTATAACACGACCGAACTGTGTTCGTATGCTTAACCTGTTGACATTGGCTCTCTTTACCCGACGCAAAAATTGTCCTAAAAACGCAAAAATAATTCTAACAAACCTGTGGTGTCAGTTCTATAATCACAAACAGCAGGGATAATTTATAGCTAAGACGTGTTTAAAAATTCCTTAAAGCGTGAAATTTTGAATAAAACCGCTGCAGTAATAGTCGAACTTGTTCGACGCTTTGCGCTGCGTCGAGCAAACTCGACTATCGGAATCCAGTTTTCAAACACGTCCTATAAAAAATCTAAAAAAAAGAAAAGGAGTGCTTTTTATGAAAAAATTTTTATGCGCTGTTTTGTCGGTTATGCTTGTTCTGTCAGCCGCCGCCTGCGGGCAGACAGACGCGCCTCCCGCCGCGGCAGAGGCCGGCACACCCTCCGGAGCCGGAACTTCCGCTGCGGGCGGCATAGACTTTAACGAGCCGCCCTATGAACTGACAGTCTGTTACATCGTCACCGGCCAAGAAAGCGTAGATATGCCGCGGATTGTGGAGCGGGTGAACGCCTTGGCTCTGAAAGAGATTAACGCTACTATTAAACTGGAACCAGTTAGTATCTCCAGCCAGGCCAGCACTTACGCGTTAAAAGCATCCAGTCAGGAGAAAGTGGACTTGATGCTGCTGGTGCCAGGCGGCACTTATTTGACGGAATATGCCAATTCCAATATGATTCAGCCGATAGACGAGGCGGTGGCGCAATGGGGGCAGGCTATATCGGAAGCCATAGGGGATACATTGGACACAGGGAAATTTAAGGGACGGCAATATACCATTCCTGAGCCGGATTTGTGGCTGAATTGTTATGGGTTTCAATTCAGGGTGGACCTCTTAGAAAAATATGGATACACCGTAAGCGATATAAAAAGTATAGCTGACATTGACGCGCTGTTTGAGAAAGTGCACGCAGGCGAGCCTGATATTTTCATTATTATGCCGGAAACGCCAGGCGGCAATATGGCTACCATCATGGCTGGCAGCGCGGACGGGTTGGGCGTAGGCCCCGGCATATTGGACCAGGAAACGGGACATGTTGTAATGCAGGAGGAAACAGAAGCGTTTAAGGAAGCGTTAAGAGTTGTGCGCGGCTGGTATGAAAAAGGGTATATCTCCAGAGATGTAAATACGCTTCAAGAACGGGCGGTCAACCTGCTGGTAGAAAATAAATGTTTCTCCAGCACAGTGGGTGGAGTCAATCCGGCTGGTGGGCTGACAACGCCGTTTCACGGACAATTTGCCACGTTACAAAACCAGATGCCCCTGCTGACGACCTCAAGCCAGCAGCTTTTTATGTGGGCGGTGCCCAGCCATGCTGCCAGGCCGGATAAATCTGTTCAATTCCTTAATTTCCTGTTCGCCAGCACGGAGGCGGCCAACCTGTTTCGGTTCGGCATAGAAGGCGAGCATTACACTGTGGAACCGGACGGTTCCGTAATGAATAACATCAGCCCTAATTATCTGATGCAATGGAACTGCTGGGGAGACTCCAGCAAGTACCCGCCGCAGGTCCCTAACGTGAAAGCTGTTGATCCGAACGCCACCATTGCGGACTATCAAGCCAGGCTGGACAAGTGGCAAGAGGGTATAACCGTATCCAAGGCATTCGGATTCACCTTTGACCCAGAATCAGTTAAGACAGAAATTGCCGCTTGTACTGCCGTACAAAATGAATTTTTATCCATGCTTGGCAACGGCGCCCTAGACCCGGAAATCGAACTGCCAAACTACGTGCGGAAGTTGAAAGACGCGGGCGCGGAAAAAGTGATAGCGGAAAAGCAGCGCCAGCTTGACGAGTTCTTATCCGCCGGGGGTGGGACCTCCGGGCAAAACTAAAGCGGCAAAGACGGGGTAAGAAATATGCAAGAAGCGGTGAATCCGAGATTGAATCAGAAGCGAAAAACAAACCGGACGTTCCGGCCCCGCCGGATGTTCCGGCCCCTCCGGATGTTCCGGCCCCGCCGGACATTCCGGTCCAAATGGAAACAATACCTGCCCCTGTACCTGATGGCTCTGCCGGGCCTCGCCTATATATTTATCAACAACCTGATGCCCTTGCACGGTATGCAGATTGCCTTTCGTGAGCTGGATTACGCCAAGGGGATTTTTAACGGGGACTTTGTGGGGTTTAAAAACTTCGAGTTCCTCTTTGCCACCGAGGACGCGCGGATTATGGTGGGCAATACTCTGCTGTACAACCTGGTATTTATTGCGCTGGGTTTGGCTGTTGGCCTCACAGCGGCCATATTGTTCAACGAAATTCACAATAAGGTGGCTGCCCGGGTTTATCAGGCCTCGGTCCTTATCCCGCACTTTATTTCCATGGTCATTGTCAGTTACCTGGGGTTCGCGTTTTTAAGCAGCGAAAACGGGTTTATAAATAACACCATCCTTAAAGCCTTGGGAAAGGACCCTGTTTCATGGTACTCCGAACCGCAGTATTGGCCCTTTATTTTATGTTTTATCCATATCTGGAAGGGTATAGGGTACAGCCTGCTGATGTATACGGCCCGCCTGCTGGCCATCAGCCCGGATTACTATGAGGCGGCCAGGCTGGACGGCGCCAGCAAGTGGCAGCAGGTTTGGACCATTACCCTGCCGCTGCTGAAACCCGCGATTATTATGATGATTATATTGGCTGTGGGGCGTATTTTCTATTCCGACTTCGGACTGTTCTACCAAATCCCCATGAACCAAGGTGCGCTCTACCGCGTGACTACCACCATAGATACCTATTCTTTCCGCGCCCTGATGCGGCTGGGGGATGTGACCATGTCCTCGGCCACCGGCGTATTTCAGTCTGTTGTGGGGTTTGTCCTGCTCTTTACCGCCAATACGGCAATAAGCAAGCTAAGTAAGGATAATGCCCTGTTTTGAAACAGGGCGTTTCAAACTTGGGTGGGACACGCGCCTTGTATTATAAAGTGAAGATAAGCAAGCTAAGGGATTATCCCTGAATAAAGCAGAATGGCTTAAATACTGGATTTTAAAACACAGAAACGGCGCAAAATCAGCATTTTGCCTATTAAGGGATAGGCTCTAAGTAAGGATAATGCCCTGTTTTGAAACAGGGTGTTTCAAGATTAGGTGGGACTATTATAAAGGGGAGATGATAAAATGCGAACCGCAAGCGACAAACGCTGGGCTTTCGCGGGCCATGCGCTTATGCTCCTGCTGTCCTTCGCCGCGCTGCTGCCCTTTGCCCTGCTGGTTATTTCATCCTTTACCAGCGAAAGCGCCGCTGTGCGCAACGGCTACAGCTTGTTCCCGGAAGCCTGGTCGCTTAACGCCTACCGGTACATCGCGGGACGCTGGGACATGATTGGCCGCGGATACCTGGTAACCTTTACCGTAACTCTGATGGGCACTGCGGGCAGTATTATCATGTCCGCCATGCTGGGCTATGTGCTAAGCCAGAAAGACCTGCCGGGCCGGAAGGCGCTGCTGTTCCTGGTGACCTTTACAATGATGTTTAACGGCGGTCTGACGGCAACCTACATCGTATACACGCAAATATTTCACATCAAGAACACCATATTCGGCCTGTTGGTTCCCGGTCTGTTGATGAACGGCTACAACGTGATGATGTTCCGCAATTATTTTGAAATGACCATACCCGCGGCCCTGCTGGAGTCGGCCAAGATAGACGGGGCCACGGAAACCAAGACTTTCTTCAAGATTGTGATGCCCCTGTCCCTGCCCATGGTTAGCACCGTGGGCATGATGGTGGCCCTGATGTACTGGAACGACTGGACCAACGGCTTGTACTATCTTTCGCCTAGCAGCAGGCTGCAAAGCATCCAGACCATACTTAACAATATTAATGAAAACATAAAATTCCTGCAATCCCCGGAATTATCCTCCACGGTTATTCAGAATATGGAACTGCCTTCCACTACTGTCCGGATGGCCGTGGCCGTGGTAGGCATTTTGCCCATACTGTTCCTGTACCCGGTTATGCAGCGGTGGTTTGTGAGGGGTATGACCGTGGGCGCGGTAAAAGAATGAAAAAGGTGGTTTATATTTGTGCGTACAACAACTGTACTGACTCAGGCCGCGTTCAGCAAAGACCGCGCCGCGTGGGAAACCGTGGCGCTTCCCCATACTTGGAACGCGCTGGACGGGCAGGACGGCGGCGGGGATTATTACCGCGGCGTTTGCTGCTATAAAATTCCACTGCCAAAACCTACGCCGGGCAAACGGGCCTTTATCCAATTTGAGGGGGCCAATCACATTGCCGCTGTTTCTTGCAACGGCACGTTTCTTGGCGTTCATGAGGGTGGATTTTCCACCTTCCGCTTTGAACTGACCCAAGCTTTGAGGGGAACCGGAAGTTCCGGCTCGGTCGATAATCTGCCGGAACTGTTGGAGGTAGAGGTGGACAACCGCAGGAGCCATGTATACCCTCAGCAGGCGGACTTTACGTTTTACGGCGGACTATATCGGAATACCAGCTATATAGAGGTGGAACCATGCCATTTTGACTTGACCCGAGATGGTTCCTCTGGTGTTTTTATAACGCCTGGGGAGTCGGGCGAGGTGCGGGTGGAAGCCTATATAACCCTCTCCGGCTCATTGGCGGTGACGGACGCGTCGCGTCTTATGGTTGAATGTCTTTTGACGGACGAGGCCGGGCAGACGGCGGCAATAATGAGCGCGTTTTGCCCGCCTGCCCGTCCGCCGGAAGTTCCGTTCACAGAGAAAACCAGCAGTGTAATCTTGGAAGGCAGGGTGCAAAACCCGCGTCTTTGGCATGGGCGTCGGAGTCCCTGCCGCTATACCGCCAGGCTGAGGCTGGTGCGCCAGACGGACACAGAGCCGCTGGTTCTGGATGCGTTGGACATTCCCTTTGGTTTCCGCAGCTTTCATGTGGACCCTGAACAAGGCTTCTTTCTTAACGGCGAGGCGTATCCGCTGCATGGGGTTTCCCGCCATCAGGACAGGGAGGACAAGGGCTGGGCGCTTACGGAACAGGACCAGGCGGAGGATATGGCTTTAATTGAGGAACTGGGGGCTAACGCCATACGTTTGGCGCATTATCAGCACAGCCAGTGCTTTTATGATCTGTGTGACCGTTCCGGCATGGTTGTATGGACGGAAATACCATTTATCAGCTTGCATATCCCGGGTGAGGATGCCAGGCGCAATACTTTGAGCCAGCTGCGGGAAATGATTCTGCAAAATTACAACCATCCCTCTGTCTGTTTTTGGGGTCTGTCCAACGAAATCTCCATCGGCGGCGAGACGCCGGAAATATTGGAGAATTTAAAGGCACTGCAAGCCCTGGCCAAGGAATTGGACCCCACACGGCTGACTGCTATGGCTCAAGTGATGCTGCTGCCGGAGGATTCTCCGCACAATCAGGTGACGGACGTGTTAGGTTACAACCATTACTTTGGCTGGTACGTAGGAACGGTGGCGGACAATGGGCCTTGGCTGGACGGATTCCACGCGAAATATCCCGGACGGTCGCTGGCCTTGTCTGAATATGGCTGCGAGGCAATCCTGCGCTGGCATTCGGCGCAGCCCCGTATACGGGACTATTCGGAGGAGTATCAAGCCGGTTATCACGAGGAACTGCTTAAAACATTTGCCACACGGTCGTATTTGTGGTGTACTTATGTTTGGAACATGTTCGACTTTGCGGCGGACAGTCGGGACGAAGGCGGAGTGAAGGGCCGCAACCACAAGGGTTTGGTTACTTACGACAGGAAAGTTAAAAAAGACGCCTACTATATTTATAAAGCGTACTGGTCTGAAGCGCCCTTTGTGCATATCTGCGGCAGACGCTTTCAAGAACGCGGTCCCGGTCAGCGGGATATTAAGGTATACTCCAACCTGCGGGCTGTGACGCTGCGGGTTAACGGGCAGGGACCGGAAGCTCCGGCTCTGTTCTGCACATTGGAAGGGGACAAGGTATTTGTGTTTCCGGATGTAGAACTGAGGCAGGGAGAGAATACCGTGGAAGCCACAGCGGCGGGCGGCGCGCGCGACGTCGTTATCTTAACCGGTGTGGCGCGGCCCAATCCTGTCTATGTGTACGAGGACCCGCACCCACAGACGCTTGGTGTGGTCAGCTGGTTTGAGGACGTTTCTGGGCTGCCGGAAGTTCCGCTTCAACTGGAATTTCCCGAAGGGTATTATTCTATTAAAAACAGTCTTCTGGAACTTCTAGGAAATCCGGAAGCAGCGGAAATCGCCAAGGAATATATGGAGAAAGGAATGGGGTTGGAAAACCCGGGCCCTAATCAGGCAAACATGGGTTTTATAATGAACATGCCTTTGGAACAGCAGATGAAATTTGCCGCCGACAGGCTGCCCAAGGGTACGGCGGCTTATTTGAATCAGAAACTCACGAAAATAGAAATAACGCCTGCTTATACTCGAGAAGGAATACATCCGCCAAAGGCGTAAGGCATCGGCAGGGCTTAAGGATAGGGGAAGGTCAAGGTCAAGGTCAAGGTCAAGACCTAAGACCTTAAGACCTAAGACCCTAAGACCTTGGGGCTCTGCCCCAAACCCCGCTGGGGACTCGTCCCCAGACCCCTTCTTAAGAGCGGCGAGGGCGGCGCTTTTGATGTAGATACAGCCTTTTCAATAAAAGGGACTGGTTATTTTTTTCTTAAGTTCGTGCTTATAAGGCTCTGCCTCAAATCCCGCTGGATATTTCGTCCCCAG
>JAISYE010000075.1 GCA_031297485.1 Clostridiales bacterium | reverse complement strand
AAACAATATGATTGTGTGTTATATGTGCTGAACGCGGAGCAACTGGGCACAAACGACGACAGGGCGCACCTGCGGAAGGTTTTTAACGTAACCGGCGGCAAGAACGTGCTCTTTGCCGTCAATAAACTGGACAAGTTCCGCTCGTCAGACGACGACGACGTCGCCGCCAGCCTTGCGGGGGTGCGTGCGGAACTGGCTGACATAGGCTTTACCGCGCCGGTCATTTGCCCCGTTTCCGGTCGGGCGGCGCTGCTGGCAAAGCTGAATGCGCGCGGTATTCCATTGAACAAAGACGACAAGGATGATTTGGCGTTCTTGCAAGACAAATTCGCCAATAAACAGTACGATTTTTCACGTTTTTACCCGAAAGCAAAAGACCAGAACAGGCGTTTCGGCGAATACGACACGATAGTGACGAAAAGCGGTCTGGCTGGGCTGGAACAACTACTGTACAAGCTGAGAAAGTGAAAGGAGAACCCTATGAAGGCAAAAGAAGTGTACATTAAATACAACCCGTATACGTTGGTTACAGAGGTGCGGATTGACGGCGCGGCGGTAAAAGCGAACAGTGAACTCTATATTCCCATTGAAACACGGTTTCAGCAATGGGTGGAGGATTTACCACGCAGATTGAAAGCTGAATGCAATACCAGCAGCTTCAACATGACATTCCACGGCACAACACCGGATTATGAGGATTTGCGGGAGGTGCTGGACGAGGCTTCCAAGGAGGGCTTTCAGTTCAAGCACACGCATGTCGCCGCAAAGAAAACCGCCAGCAAAGAAAAATTGATTCGCGATATCTTCCAGAAAATCAGGAACGGACCTATTGAGGAATTAAAGAGGGACGACGCGATGATGGATGCCTTTAAAAAGGCTGATAACAACGAGTTTGAGGTTAGTGTCGTCGCCACGATGAGCGCGGGGAAATCCACCCTCATTAACGCCATGCTGGGACGTAAACTTATGCCGTCCAAACGCGAGGCGTGTACCGCCAAGATTACGCGCATTAAAGACAACGACGCCCCTGTTTTCACCGCCAAGGCTTACAACGAGGACGGCATCCATCTGCAATCTCACAAACAGCTGAATCTGGAAATCATGAAGAAACTGAACGAGGACCCTGCCGTGTCCGATATAAAGGTGGCCGGCGACATCCCTTTTGTGGACTCGGAACGGGATATGACACTGATATTGGTGGACACTCCCGGCCCAAACTGTTCAAGGAATCTGAACCACCAGAAGGTCCAGCGTAAGATGCTGGATAAAAGCAGTAAGACGTTGATACTGTATGTCATAAACGCCACACAGCTTGGCGTAAATGACGACAGCGAGCTGCTGCGCTATGTGTCTGAGAGCATGAAAGTAAACGGCAAGCAATCCAAAGACCGGTTTATCTTCGTGGTAAACCAACTGGACGAGTTTCGGAAGGGTGAGGACGACGTGAAATCCTCGCTGAATAATGTTAGGGACTACTTAAAAGAACGCGGCGGCATTGAAAACCCGAACATCTACCCAGCGGCGGCAAGGCCGGCGTTGCTGATTCGTATGGCCTGTGGCGGCGAGGGCTTGAGCCATGAGGAGGATAAAGGGGAATTTGTGTCGAAGGTAAGGCAGCTAAACTGCAACGACATGTTGCATTTGGAAAACGACGCCCCGTTACCGCCCAGCCTGCGCAAAGAAATCGACGATATGCTGGCCGAGGCGCGGCAAGGCAGCAACGGCGAGGCTGAGGCGCTTATCCATACAGGCGTCGTTTCCATTGAGCTGGCAATCCGGCAGTATGTACGGAAATACGCAAAGACGGCGAAGATTAAAAACGTCGTCGATACGTTAATACACTATTTGGATGAGACGCAATACAATGAACGGCTTAAAAAAAAGTTAGCCGAAAGCGTGGACGAGCATAACAGCATTGCGAAGCAGCTGAAAGCGCTGCGGGCCAAGATAGACGGCGTTGGCGAAACAAACGCGTTTGAGGATGCCCTGAAAACTCAGATAAAAGCGGTTTGGGACACTGCCAACAGAAACGTTACGGGTATTGGCACACGGTATTCGGCGCAGATTAGAGATAAGATCGAGGAATATAACGGAATAGAAATCAAGAAATATGAATTTAGCGACGTCATGAGAGAATTTGAGAAGTTTTGCGGTAGTTTGTTGACGAACCTTCAAGTAGAACTGGAAAGAGTGAGCGAGGAGATTTTAGAAAAAGAGTGCCGCGCACTAATGGATGAGTACAAGAAGAAAGTGGATGCGTTTGCCAACGAGTTAAGTGTTGAAGATTTTGGCGCGTTTGAGCCGTTACGGCTTATACAGGCTGACTTTCTCGCAATTTTGTCAATCAATTGGGATTCACTTGTCCAAACTCGGATAAGTTCCTATAAGGAAGAGAAAAGCCAAGAATCGAAGGTTGCTCACACTGCAACTGGGGTTGGGATTGGATTTGCCATAGGCGGTCCTGTTGGCGCGCTCTTCGGAGGGATTGTGGGCTGGTTGTTTGGCGCGACTGAAGACAAATCTGTCGAAACCGTCAAGTATATTAACGGCAGCCAGCTTGCGGAAAAACTGGCCCCACTAGAAGAATATTTTGCGGATCAGGTCAAGAGCGCGCGGAAACATATGGAAGACCACTACGAAAAGAACGTATTGGCCTTAAACAGCAACTTTCACAGACTGGACGACCTACTGAAAGCGAAAATAGCACAGTTAGAGAGTTACGCCACTGATAAGGTCAGGGCCGAAGAACGCATCAGAGAATCCAGGAGGAACGAAGAGTGGATAAACGACATAAAGTCGAAGATAGCGGAGATATTAGAGATTTAAGAAGGCATGAGGTGGCGCTGTCAGATGATTATAAGAATGCGGTTGCCGAGAAAAAGATAGGGCGTGTGCGTTCTATGATTAAAAACAGCCTGACGGCCGACCGGAGTTTGGCCGAATGCCGCAGTAAAATAAAACACGCAGAGTACCTTATCGGTGCCGGGCTCTTTGAGGAGCACGACGGCGAGGTATTCAGAGACAACACGGACGAGTGGACAGTAGCTTATATGGACGGACAGATGTTTCGGTTATTGGACAACTTCTCACGCGAGCGGTTGGAATTGCTGGAAAGAATCGTTCGGCATATATATCCGAACTTAAACGCAGACCACAGCGCACAGCGTGAGCCTAAACCATCCTCAGGCGGCGCGGCGGTTTCGCAGCCGTTGCAGACAAGAGGTAATCGCATGAATAATTCCGAAATAACGGATATTAAAACCACCAACACCCCCACGCCCCCCTACGGCCGCCTGCAAGCGCAATTCATCGAAGCCGGGCGTCTGGTAGACGACATGGTGCTGAAGAATTACATAACGCGCCTGTCAGAGATGGAAATTCTGCCGCTGGACGAGAATTTAAAGGACATCTCCCAAATCCGCCTGTTCCGCGTTACAGAGCTGGTGTACCAGCGTGACGAGTACGCCACCTACAAGTTCGCTTCCGTGTTCAACGCCGTGCAGAGCCTTAATTGCGCGGTGTTCCTTGTGGCGGACAGCGACGGTGAAAAGACCGAGTTCTATATGGGTGTCCGCGCTTTGGACGAGCGGCGGACGACAGTCTCCCTGAAAAGGACGCTGGAAAGCGCGCTCAAGGGCCAGTTCCCCGGCGTAAAGACGCGGGACTTGATGGACGAGGACGCGGAGGAGCTGCTGGGCCGCGCCAAAGGCCGCGCCGTCGCCGCCGTGTCCTGCGCCGCCAATAATAAGGACGGGGAATTTACGGACAATTCCCGCTTCCTGCAAGGCTTGGAGAAACTGGCGCTGGCCATGCAGGGGCGGAAATACACCGCCGTCGTGCTGGCGCAGGGCGCGTCCCCCGCACAGCTGGCAGAGGCGCGGGGGAACTATGAGCGGATATACACCAACCTCTCACCCTTTGCCGACGCGCAAGTCAGCTATGGCAGCAGCAAGGCGCTGAGCGTTTCGGACTCGCTTGCCAAGGGTATTACAACGGGAAGGTCCCATACGGCGAGCGAATCCGATACCGAGGGCACGAGCGTAAGCAGCGGCGCGGCTGTTTCTGAAACGTCATCGCGGGAAACAGCCGCGTCCAAGTTCGGCAGGCTGGCGTTAATGGGGGCCGGAGGCATTGCGGCGCTGGCGCTGGCGCCCATGACCGGCGGGCTGAGCGTCGCGGCGGCGGCCACGATGGGGCTTGCCGCCGGGCTGAACCCGTTTCAGGAAACCATAACCAAGGGCACACAGACAAACGAAACCAAGGGTTTCAATACATCGCGCCAGAGCGGCGTCAGCGATACGAAGAGCGAGGGCCGCTCTGATACGGAAACACACGGCCAGAGTGTGACGGATTCCAGAACGGACAATATGCAGCTTACAATGAAGAACAAGACGCTGCTGAACACACTGGATCGGATAGATTTGCAATTGAAGCGCCTGAAGGAGTGCGAGAGCACCGGTATGTGGCATTGCGCGGCCTATTTTCTTTCGGACAGCCATGAAACGGCCGAAATGGCGGCGGGGACGTACAAGGCGCTGATGAAGGGCGAGAACTCCGGCGTGGAAACATCGGCGGTGAACTTCTGGGGCGAACGTGACAAAGTGGCGGCACTGAACGATTATGTCACAAACTTCCTGCACCCCGTATTCCTATACGAGCAAGGCGGCCATATCGCGCCTGTGACCGCGGCGGCCCTTGTCAGCGGCAACGAGCTGGCGATACATATGGGTCTGCCGCGCCGTTCCGTGTGCGGCCTGCCCGTCGTCGAGCGCGCGGACTTCGGGAAGGAGGTCGTACGGCTGGACGGCGGGGGGACAGGCGCCGGGCTGGTGCTGGGCAGCGTGCTGAACATGGGCGGCGAGCGCGGCACGGCTGTGATGCTGGAGAGGGATTCCCTGACGGCGCATACGTTCATCACCGGCTCCACAGGCTCCGGCAAGAGCAACACCATCATAGAGATATTGCGGCAGCTGCGGATTGCGGGTATACCCTTTCTGGTTATTGAGCCGGCCAAGGGCGAGTATAAGGACATATTCGGCCAGTACGGCAGTGTAACCGTGTTCGGCACAAACCCGAAGAAAACACGGCTGCTGAAACTGAACCCATTCCGCTTCCCAGAGGACGTGCATGTGCTGGAACATTTGGACCGGCTTGTGGAGCTGTTCAATGTCTGCTGGCCGATGTACGCCGCCATGCCCGTCATCCTGAAAGACGCGATGGAGCGGGCGTATGTGGCGGCTGGCTGGGATTTGGATACGGGCGAAAACGTCCGTGGCCCGGAAGTGTTCCCTGTGTTCAAGGACGTGCTGGAGCGGATTGAGGATGTCATCTCCGAATCAAAGTATTCGCCGGACAGCAAGGGCGACTATTCCGGCGCGCTGTGTACGCGGGTGCGCTCGCTGACCACCGGCATTAACCGCCGGATATTCTGCGTGGACGGCGATAGTGACGAGGAATTGTTTGACAAAAGCGCTATCGTGGATTTGAGCCGCGTCGGTTCCACGGAAACCAAGGCGCTGATTATGGGGCTGCTCGTTATGCGGCTGCAAGAATATCGCATGAGCCGCGCCAAAAACAGCAGGCTCCGGCACGTTACCGTGCTGGAGGAGGCTCATAATCTCCTGAAACGCACCTCCACGGAACAATCACAGGAGAGCGCGAACCTGCTGGGCAAGTCTGTGGAACTGCTGACGAACGCCATTGCGGAGATGCGGGCTTACGGCGAGGGCTTCATTATCGCGGACCAGTCGCCGGGACTCTTGGATATGTCTGTCATCCGCAACACCAATACCAAAATCCTGCTGCGCCTGCCGGACTATGGCGATCGGGAACTGGCCGGGCGCGCTGCCGGGCTGAACCCCGAGCAGGTAACGGAATTGGCGAAGCTGGAACGCGGCGCGGCCGCGGTTTACCAAAATGACTGGGCGGAGCCGGTGCTGGTAAAGGTAAACAAGTGCCATATTGACGTTAAGCCTTATGAATGGCGGGGTGAGTCCGAGGACATGAGCGAGCGCGGCAGCCGCCGGGCGGTTGTATACATGCTGATACAGGGCCGGGTGAACGAGCGGCTGGATGTGGACGCGGAACGGGTTGAGCGGGCCATTGCGCGGCTCAATATATCCACCGTAAACAGGATGCTGCTGGGCGGACTGCTCGCGGAATACAAGGCGGCCGGCAAGCTGGAGATATGGCGGGACGAGCGGTTCGCAGAGCTAAGCAGGATTGTGACGGACACTCTGGACTGCCGCGCGGCAGTGGAACGGGAAGCGTCCCTGCAAACCAGCAACGCCGCGCTGCGGGCGCGGCTGGCGGGGATGATACAAACGGCGGCGGGCGGCGTGTCTGACAGCGTGAGTATCGCGGCCGCCCAATGCCTGATGCGGGATTTCGGCGCGGCGCGTGGTGAGCGCGACATCCGCGAGCGCGAAGCCCGGGCGGATATGTATTGCGCCTGGGCTGAAGACATTAAGGCCGAAAGGGGAGCCTATGATGTTTGGATTCACTGAGATTGCGGAAGCCGTAAAAGGCCGGTTCGCGGATAGCCCGCTGGGCAGGGCCGCTATGGAGCGGCATTTTGAGGGTGGTATGCAGTCCTATGACGCGCCGCTGGGAATAACGCGCCTGCCTAAAGAACACGGCAAATGGACCGGCGAGCATGGGGATTCCAAATGGGTGCCCGACAAGGACATCATCCCCCTGAGCCAGAACCCGGAAGGGCAGACATGGGACGAGATTCTGAAAGGCCACAATATAGACGGCGTACCATTCACAAACGGTGAGGCGGATTTCAGCGAAATCAGCAGGGGGACTGTGGAAATAGACGATTTCACGGACGACCGGCAGAAGAACTTTGCCCAGGCCGACATCAAGCTGGCCGGACAGCGTGGCCGCGCTCCGGAGGAAGTGAGGGAATGGCGCAAAGAAAACGGGTATACATGGCATGAATGTAAAGATATGCGGACGGTGCAGCTTGTGCCCGCCGAAGTTCACAACAACGTGCCTCACACGGGCGGTATAGCCGAAATCAAAAGAAAGGAGGCTGCGTGAGGATGAACCATCCTGTATTTGGGGAAATCACATTCAATCACGGCTGGGACGGTAAGGCCACGATTACGCTGTGGGGACGGCAATACAATATTGTGTACACAGCGGCGGCCTACTTCAAGAAGGACGGGATTACCGCGGAGCAGGAGCGCGCGTTTACGGCGTTTCAGTCGGACAAGGTCGCCAGGCTGGCTCAAGTTGAAACCCTGCTGCAACGGTATATCAGCGGCGCGGACCCGAAGGAACCAACTAGTGGACGCGCGCGCCTGACGCCGCGCTCCCTCCTCTTTGAGAGGGACGGCGGGTACGCCCTGCTGTTAGACGACGCGGACAATCCCGATAACGGGCTTGCGGTACGCCTGCATCCGGACGAGCGCGTTATGACGCAGGACGAATACTTATAAACGACGCGGAAACCCCGCAAGTATATGAGAGAAGGGTAATGATGAATTCCGAGGCATTAGCAATGAAAGCGTACAACGAGATACGTTCGAAGGCGGATTCTAACATGCTGCTGCAGGGCGTCAGCGGATTCTTCGGCAGCGCGGTGACATTAGGCGTGGACGTGGCCGTCGTCGGAACGCATTATGTCCCGCTGTTCAACAACATACGGCGCGTATACGGACGCGGCCCGCTGGATGGCGGCGTTATTATCCCGATTGTCAAAAACATCCTGAATGAGTGCCTCTTTGACTTGGTGTTTGATAAAGTTCTGGGCTATGTGCCGGTGATAGGGGTTTACGCCAACGTGATGTGCGCCAAGACGATGACGTGGCGACTGGGTGTTCTCTTCGCCATGCTGGCCAGCCGGGGCGAGGAAATAGCATCGGATATTGTCCGGGACTGCGTGTTCGTTATACGGCATATGTTCCCCCAGAATAACGCCTATAAGCTGGCCCAGCCGGATTTGGAGACGTTCACGCAGATGGTCACATCTGTGCACAACAACTCGCAGGATGAGTTCGCGGAGAGGATTAACAGGGCTAAACAGGCGTTTAGATAGGCAATTGGTTTTATTGGGCGGCTGAAATGAAATACAAAGGAATGACGAATTAATTAAACGCCAAACTTTTTCACAGGGATAACCGAGCGCAGCTTGACGAAAATGCGAAGGCTTCGACATATTTCCTAAAAAATTTGGTGACTTTATCTTTCGTCATTCCTAAACCTTAAGAAAGGCGGGATATTATGAATTGGCTTGAGTGTCAGATAAAACACATACCTCACATAATGACAAAGGATATGTATTCCACGCTGCGCAGAGCGGACGGCGCGGCGGAAGAAATAGGGACAACTGTCGGCGGTGTTGGCGGCATGGCAGCCGGGGCCGCGATAGGCTCTATTTTCGGCCCGATGGGAACAATGGTCGGAATGTATCTCGGGGCGAAGGCCGGCGCTGAAGGCGTTCAAATGGGGATTAAGGAGATAAAGCACTTAATTAATAGGTTATAAACGCCAAAAGGCCTTGCGGTAACCGTAAAACTCTCCGGCGCGCTCCCTTGCCGGACGCACAGTGTTCGCCGTTTCCAAAGGCGGGCACAGCAATCCATAATGCTGACAGACAGCCGTATGGCACGCAATAGCGTGGTACGGCTGTTTGCTTTGTATAAACCATAAAGGAGCGGATTTAAAACATACTTTAGATGAATCTCTGACCTGTAACGCCGCGCTCTTGCACGCGGCTGAAATTTTCTCTTGACAAAGGTCCGGCGCCCCATGCTATCGTGTGAGAAGTGAGGGGTGTGACTATGCGAAAGCTCAAGTACACGTTTAAATCCGGCATCTTGTTCAAGATGACGTTCGTAAAATACAAGCACTTGTTGAAACGCCTTGTGGCGGCAGTGTTGAAAATAGCCGTCGAGGAGATAGAGGAGTTCGTTATCCTCAATAGCGAAATCGCGCCGGAAGCGGTCGATAAGAAGTTTTGTCGGCTCGATATTCACCTCAAAGTCAATGGTCAGTATGTGGACGTTGAAATGCAGGTAGCCAATAAAGGCAATTTCGCGGAGCGCCTGCTCGTCTATTGGTCAAAGGTATTCGGCGGCGCGTTGGGTTCGGGTGACGATTGCGCTGTCGTTCCAAAAGCCATTTTAATTTGCTTTATCAACTTCGATCTATTCGACTGCGAGGAATACTGCTCCGAATTTGTCTGTATGGAGAAGCACCGCTACGAGTTGCTGACCGATAAGATGAGCATTTTCGTTTTCGAGCTGGCAAACTGCCGGAGGAAATTGATATTACCAACATCTTAGAGCCTATCCCTTAATAGGCAAGAATGCTGATTTTGCGTCATTTCTGCATTTTAGCAAATCCAGTATTTAAGCCATTCTGCTTTATTCAGGGATAAACCCTTAGAGTTGTTCCTTCGCGTATTCAAGGCGGATACGGAGGAGGAACTGGAGACACTAGAAAAATTAGAAGTGGAAGAGATGAAGCAAATGCTCAACACATACCGCAACATAGTAAACAGCCCCGGCTACGCCTATTTGGAACGGCGGCGGCTGATGGGCGCTATGGACGCGAACCAAGCGTTTAACAACCCGCGGCGTGAAGGCGAGAAACGAGGGGAGGAACGCGAGCGCTCTAAATAGCAAGACGCGTATGCTAAAACGCAAGCTGAAATCGCCCGTCTACGCGCACAATTAGGCGCGAACAAATAAGATACCAAACTTTTTCGGAGATAGTCGAGCTTGCTCGACAAAATGCGTTAAAGCGTTCGCATTTCCGAAAAAGTTTGGCTAATTAATTATTCACTATTCCTTACCCGACCTTACCCGAGTATTTTCGCGCATCTAAATCCTCGAATTTACCGCGGCCATCAAACCCAACATGCCGATGCCGACGCTGGGCATACAAATTCCCGGCAAATCAGCGAACACTTCGCGGTTTATCAGCCGCAGGAGCATGCCCAGCAGGACAAGGCAAATGGGCGTAAGCAGGATAAAGCCCCAGGGGAGCAGCAGCGCCCCCGTCAAAATGGCGTATATCACTATGCCTGAAAGCCCTGCCACCAAGAGCAGCCATAAGGCGATAAAGGGCACGATAATGGCGCTGAATAGGGCGTTGACAGTCTTGCCGGCGGCTTCCGGCGGCACCTTTTCCGCGGAAAGGGTCTTGCTCATAATAGGGAAATAGCACAAGGTAGCATGTATAAACATAGTGCCGCAACTGCCGATTACCGCGCAAATTCCAAATATATCCGCTGTGACCGCGCTGCCCCGCGCAATCTGGCGATAAAGCGCGACACAGCCCATCAAGTACATCGGAACCGCTGCCGCGGCTATCCATATGGAAGCTTTGAAGCGCCAAAGCGCCATCTTCTCCCAATTTGTATCCAGAATACCGCCGGGGCCGTACTTTTTGTTTCCCTTGCCCTTAAGATCAAGCAGAATATCCGCTATGGCGCATAATAGACCACCACACAAGCCGATAATGCCGAGCAAAAAATCCGCGTTCATATTACACCTCCAGATGGTTCTACCGACGCACAGTCCAACCCTGGCTTTCGCGCTGCAGGGCGTAAAGCTTGCTGTAAAGCCCGCCGCGTGCCATAAGCTCCTGGTGGCTGCCTTGCTCCAAGGCTTCGCCGTTGTCCAGCACAATAATCTTGTCCGCCTCAGAGACCGTGCGCAAACGGTGGGCAATGACAAGCACAGTCCTGCCTGCGATTAGCGCGGAAACCGCCTGCTGGATAGCGGCCTCATTTTCAGGGTCCAGGCTTGCGGTGGCCTCGTCCAGGAGGATAATCGGCGCGTCCTTCAAAAGGGCGCGGGCGATGGAAAGACGCTGACGCTCACCGCCGGAAAGCGTAGCCCCGTTTTCTCCCAGCATGGTGTGGTAACCCTCCGGCAGCTTTGTTATAAATTCGTCGCAGCAGGCGGCTTTCGCGGCCGCGTAAACCTCCTCGTCCGTGGCCTCGGCCTTTCCTATGCGGATATTGTTCATTACCGTGTCGTTAAACAGCACCACATCCTGGAAAACAAAGGACATATAGCTCATCAGGTACTCCGGGTCCAGGGCCTTGACATCAACGCCGCCCAAGGCGACGCATCCGCTGTCCGCGTCCCAAAAGCGCGCGGCAAGCCTCGCCACCGTGCTTTTCCCGCTTCCCGACGGCCCAACCAGCGCCGTAATCCCGCCCTGGGGTATCGTTACGCTCATATTCCTTATCGCCTGGCGCCCGTCCTTATTGTAGCTGAAACTCACGTTCTCAAAGGTTATATCAAAGGATTTAACGGGTATCTCCTCGCTGCCGTCCATTTTTTTAATTGCCATTAAGTCGCGCATACGCCGCGCGGAGAGCATAAAGTAAAACACCTCGGGCAACAGTGTCAGCAAGACGATAATGGGCGCGTATATCTTAACCGCAATAAGGAAAAAGAGCAGCAAGGGCAAAAACTCAATCCGCCCTTCGGTAAACAGCGTTATTCCAACAAAAACCGTCAGACCAATCCCCGCCTGTAAAACAGCCGACGCGCCGCTTACCAATACCCCGACGCCCGCTTCCATCTTCATGGCCTGCCTCATCATCGCGCGCAGAGCCTTCTCAAGCGCGGAGAACCTCTCGCCGTCCATATTGCAGGCGCGGATAACCTTGATGCCCTCAATATATTCCTGCGTCTGGCCCGAAGCCTTTAACTTGACTTCGATGTGCTTCCTGGCGAGACTGCCCTGAACCTTGCGGCTGACCAGTATTATACATAAAGCAAGGGGCACGCTGACAAATACCGCCAGGGACATGCGCCAGTCGTGAAAGGAAAGGGCGGCGCACACCAAGAATATGGAGACCGCATTGGCGAAAAGCTGCGGTATACAATGGCTAAGGACGTGCTCGTTGTTCGCCACGTCGCCCATTATGTTCGTCGTCAGATCCGAAAGCTCCCTGGAGTTAAACAGGCTCATAGGCAGCTTGCGGATATGCTCCGCCATTGTTATGCGCGTGGATTCGCTTTGCGCATACGACGCCACGTAGGTCTTGCGATAATCATTTTTATGGCAGAAAAACGCAACCACTGTCAGCAGGGCCGCGGCGGCACAGAGTATCCACAGTTTGCCCTGGGAAACAGCGCCGCCGGAAAGGGGTTTAAGCATTTCCTCAATAAACATCCACAGCACCACAAAGGGCGGGAACATGGAGATATTCGACAGGGTGCAGGCGAAAACCGCTTTTTTAAGGTCACTGTAACCTTTGTCAGATAACATTAAACTTTTTTGCAGCTTGCTCATTTTTTCACCTCATTTCCGCGTTTAGCGCAGCACGGCTGCCGCTCATGCGCCAGCTTGTGGTCTGGGTATACGCGTCCCACATGCCCGCGTACTTGCCTCCCGCGCGCAGCAAGTCCTCGTGAGTACCCTGCCGGACTATTTCCCCGGCGTCTACCACAATGATTTTGTCCGCGCCAATAACGGTTGAGAGTCTGTGCGCTATCATTACCACAGTCTTATCACGCATCAGGCGCTCGAAAGCCTTCTGAATCAGGTGCTCGTTTTCAGGGTCCGAAAAGGCTGTGGCCTCGTCAAGCACCACAATAGGGCAATTCTTTACAATAGCGCGCGCTATGGCGATGCGCTGGCGTTCCCCGCCGGACAGGTGGACGCCTTCCGCGCCGATAATCGTGTTGTATCCGGCTGGGAGTTTCTCAATAAACCCGTGGCACTGGGCGGCCTTCGCGGCCTCTACCACCTCGCTGTCGGAGGCGCCGGGGTTCCCCATGCGGATATTATCCATAACACTCTGCCGGAACAGGAACACGTCCTGAAAGATAAAGCTAACCAGATCCATTAGAACGTGCGGATCCATGTCCCTGACATCAACGCCGCCGATAGTTACAGCCCCGCTGTCCACGTCGAAAAACCTGGGAATCAGGTGCGCTATTGTGCTCTTACCTCCACCGGAAGGCCCCACAATG
>JAISYE010000074.1 GCA_031297485.1 Clostridiales bacterium | reverse complement strand
CTGAATAAAAATAATATTATATGCGGCGAAGAAGTTGAATCCGCTAAAATTGCTTTAAACGCGGCAGTAATAATAAGCACTTATAACGGCAGCGCAAAAGGATGATTAATGTGATACTGCTTATTGGCGGCGCGTATCAGGGAAAACTGGACTACGCGGCGTCACGCTGGGGTGTCGCGGACTCCGGCATATACCAGTGCTCGGATACCGCGGCGGAGGTGAATTTCGCGTTTCCCGTGCTTTACGGCTACCACCTCCTGGTGCTGGCGCAAATACGAGCCGGCGTTGACCCGCTGGCGTTTATAAACGAACATGAACGCGACTTGGAAGATAAAATAATTATCGCGGACGATATTTCCAGCGGTATCGTGCCTGTTGACCCCGAGTCGCGCCTGTGGCGCGAGCAGTCGGGGAGGGCGGCGGCGATGCTTGCCGCCCGGGCTGTGGAAGTAATCCGCGTGTTTTGCGGGATTGGTACGAGGCTGAAATGACCATACATTTAACAAGACATCTGACTTTGGCCGCGGCTGCAGTGTGGATTTTGCGCGACAAGAATATCGGACCATCGGTGCCGGAACTTTCGGTTGGGGTTGGCGCTTTTAGTTTTCGGGGTATTTCAAAATTTGGGCGGCGGCGGACGCTCGACTCTCGCAATATTAGTCGAGCTTGTTCGTCGCTTTGTCGTCATCCTGTTATTAATTAAAGGGTCTTTCAAAATTTAGGCGGTATCCAGAGTAATTGTTTTTTGTAGTTTTAGCGCCATCGTACTATTATAATTGCGTGAATCCTGAAGATTGCGTATTAGACGGTTCGTCGAGCAAGCTCGACTATCTGTGCCAAGAAATTTACCTTTGGCACATAAAATACTCAAGGCGTCAGGGTCATATTCGTCGAGCAAACTCGACTATCGGTCATTCGGATTCCACCCGGACGTGGATTCTTAACGGTGAAGTCACCGTTACACCGGACGTTCCGGCCCCGCCGGACGTTCCGGCCCCGGCCGAAAGCGAAGCCTTTTGGCGTTGCAAGTGTCGGGCAAGCTCGACTATTAGTCACTTGGGTTCCCACCCAAATGTGGATTGAAACGTCACCCAATTGCCCTGATTTTCCTAAGCCATTCATAGGCGATTATGCTGTGGCCTTTATCTGTGGGGTGCACGCCGTCCAAGGCTATTTCCTCCGGGCGGATGCCCTCGGTGATTAAGCCCGTGAAAATTCCGTCCAGAGGCAGGTAGTAATCGGCGTACTTTTCCGCCATTCTTCGCACAACCAGGGCTTTCGGGTCCAAATCTCTGTGCCAGACGGACCAGTCCTGAGGCGAGCGCAGCAAGGAAAAGGGTTCCATAATCAAAATCTCCGCCTGAGGAACGTCACGCTTAAGCTGCTTTAACAATATATCGTAATTGCGCTCAAAGGTTTCCGTGGAAGTGGGGTCGCCGCTGTCTATGGCGCGCCACACGTCGTTTATTCCAATTAAAATTGAAATAAAATCCGGCTTTACCCTGGCGAAATCCGCCTCATAGCGTTCCAGCAGGTTACACGTGCGGTCGCCTGATACGCCGCGGTTTATAAACCGCGCGCCCGAATCGGGATACAGTGCGTTGTAAACCGCAGCGACGCGCGCGGGGTAGCCGTCCCCCAGGCTGCTGTCGTCCTCGCGGCCGCGGCCGCAGTCTGTAATGGAATCGCCTTGGAATAAAACGACTTTTCCCTTTAAAATGTCATTCATTTCTTTTATCCTTTCTGGTCAGAGGTTTATATACTAATGATGTCCACATGGAATGACGAATTAATTAAACGCCAAACTTTTTCACAGGGATAGTCGGGCGAAGCCCGACGAAAACGCGAACACTCCGATAGTCGAGCTTGCTCGACGAAAAAATTTGGGGACTTTATCCTTCGTCATTCCATCCATCATGTAAAACGGATTTTATTATACACTTCTTTTTACAAAAAGCAATGCCAACCTTATAGATAGGAATTTTACCTTCTAAACCTGCCCAATACCGTTTATCATTAATTTGCCTCAGGGCATCATTTACGGCAGTTTCCATCAAAGATTCTTCCTTGGCGATTTTCAGTTCAAAAATAATATAATGTTTTGGCAGCTTTACCAACAAATCGTATCTTCCTAAACCAGCTTCACGATTAGAAATCGTTTCAAACCCACGAAATGAAAACATCCCCAACAGTAAATTATGATAATTATTTTCATAATTTTCCTTATGAAGATCGTAGTACGATAACTTCGTTATAAGAAAATTTTCAAGTAACTCAGCAAAGATTGTAATGTCTTGTATGTTATCAAGGGCTTCTTCTATAGAATAACCGGAGCCTTTAAATATATGTTGTAAAATAAACCATTTCCAAATACCCCGCAGTTCTAAATTAGGAATACAAAGCTCACATAAATACTCAAGGCCCGTAATTTTGCTGCTTTTATATGCCAAGTACCCTGTTTGGACAGCTATCCCCCAAAAAACCGACGTACTGTTATTAGCTAAAATATCCTCAGCACTCAATCTAGACTGCACAGGAAATATACCAGAACCTTCTTCTAATATCTGATTTATGGCCCTGTAATCATTTTTTGACATCAGTTTACCCAATAACGACATAATGCCACTCATGCCCCAGTAATTAGCAAATTCTCGGGAGGTTAAATAGGACATTACAGAGTAAATATTATAAAGTTCATAGCCGCCAACTTTAAACCCATTATACCACTCTTTAACTTTCTTCCGTTCTTCAATACCTGGAATAAGTTCGGTAACTTCCTCTTCTGTAAGACCGAAATCAGTGTCAAATTTACTTTTTGTAAAAACATCATAAACCAGAAGGTTATTCAACCCACTGAAAAGACTTCCTTGGGCAATACGATTAACCCCAGTCAAAACCGCCTTCTCTAGAAATCTGTTTCCCTTTAGTGCCGGGGATAAAATATTCCGTAACCATTCCCTAAAATCTTCAAACCCCGGAGAACCCGCGCTATTCATAAACAAGTTATCATACTCGTCAATAATAATGTAAGGATTAACGCCATAATAATTATAAAGCGCTTCAGGAAAATCATAGAGAATGGTGGTTGAAAAATCCTCAATGGTATAATACCGCTTTATGATATCATCAAAATGCTCTAAGGGTATATACTTTATCAAAAGTTTCCGTACCATATCGCGGAAACGCTGTCTGTAATTTTCCAACGTCAAATCTTTAAAATCTAAATAAATAACAGGATATTTGTTCAACTTTTGCCAAACCGCACTATTTTCGATATACAGGTCTTTAAATAAATAACCTGTATCCTTAGTACAATCAAGAAAGGTGCATAAAGTATCTAGGTTTAAACTCTTCCCCATACGGCGTGGGCGTGTAATTAACATCACTTGTTCTTCCGGAATTGCGCAAACATGCTCCACGAATTTTGTCTTATCCACATAGAGTACGCCAGTACTAGCAAAATCGCTAAAAAATGAAGAATTAAGATTAATTCTGTTCTGTTCACCATGTATTAAATTCATAAAATAATCTCCCCGAGATTTTTCCGCTGACTTCTACGCCAATACCTTTCTAAATATCGGTTCTGTCCTGCCAGTCACTGTGACGGTTTCCCTGAAGGTTTCAAAACCATACTTTTCGTACAGACCTTGTTCATTGCTTATGAGATAAACCGTGTCAAACCCAAGAGAGCGGGCATAGTTGCAAGCGGCTAAAAGCAGCTTTTCGCTTATGCGCTGACCGCGAAACTTCGGCTCGACATATACGGCACAAATAAACGGAGAGAGTTTGCCTATATCAGTTCCGTATTTGTCAGTCTTTTTGAGCGAACAAAACCCGGCGTTTTCACCATCAGGGCCGGAACTTCCGTTGACGGCGGCGACAAACGCCGTCTCCCAGCCGCAAAAATCTTTACGGCGCAAGCTATCGGCAACGAGTTTTCCCACTTCCCAATCCCACGTTTCCGCCCAGTTGATTATGCCGGGGTTAATGTTGCCTTTACCCACTGGCAGGGCGGTTATTTTGACATCTTCTCCTAAATGCTTTCCCAAGAGCAAACATGGGTTATTCTCGTCCCAGTATCCGTCAAGCACCTGTAGCGGCACGAATCCCACGGCGAGGTAGAACGCTCTTGTTCGAGCGTAAAATATATCCGGGTGAGAGAAGTCAATCGTTTTTACCAGCAGCATTGACTTGCCGCGCTTGCGGCAATATCGCTCGGCGGTTTCTGTCAAAAGCCTGCCTATCCCCTTGTGCTGATACTCGGAGAAAATACCCATCACGTCAATCTCGGCTGTGTACGGATTGTGCTCGGCGAGCGCGATAAAGCCTACTGCTCGTCCGCCGTCGTAAACCGCCCAAAACGGTTGTTCCCTTACGCTTTTTACGTAATTGCCGATTGCTTCGGGTATGCCGAACCAATCGGGCAATGCCTCAAGCACCGACCGGCAAATCCCGCTTTTTTCGTCAGCGGCAGTCAACGGTAACTCGCGGATAGATATAAACTGCTTGACCCAAATCTGAGTATCGTTGAACGAGGCAATTTCGCCGCTGTCGGCAAAACCGCATTTTGTCCAAAATGCCCGCCCTCCGTCGGTATTGGTTGTGAGCCAGGCTATCGCCGCGCCGTCACGAATGAAGTAATATTCAAGGTGAGAATACATTTCAAGCCCATAGCCGCGTAACCGACATTCAGGCTTGATGTAGAACTCGCGCACAAAGCCTTTGCCGTTACTGTCGATTTGCGCCCAAAAGAAACCGATAATCGGACGTTTCCCGTCGTCTTGAGGGGCGTACGCAAGCTCACAATAGCGACCACGCGAACCCATTTTGCCGATAATCATTTGCGCCAGTTCCGGAGATTTTTTGGTGAATTCCGCCGCGGCTTCCCGGTTGTATTCAGTGACTATATCCGCCAGCAGCCGCAAATGGTTTTCGTTATTTTCTTCCACTTGCAGATATGCTAATCTTTCCATAGGCTCCTCGCTTTCAAATAGAATCGGCAGCCCTGACGTTCAGGACTGCCGCAATGGGTCATAATCTCGCCCAGCAACCCGGCTATAATAATCGGCAAAACCGCCTCAAATTTTTTATCGTCCATCATTCTCACTTCTAACCACTTCATGTGATTTATAGCGGCAAAAACGCAAGGCTTTCTCCGCGTGAAACAAAATTTGATTGTACAGCCTTTGCGCCTTAAATCGTTTGATGGCCTCGTTCTTGTCCAAGATACCATTTTCATATAGCTGTATGACAACGTACACCGTGTCGTCTGACACAGGCCCGAAAATCATATCATAGGGGGAGGCGGGTTTACGTCCGCTCCGGCATGCACATACAAATTCAAGCCATTTTGTGTCCGGCTTTTGGAATCGGACAATGGAAAGTTCGCGTTCGGCCGCCGCAGCAAAAGCCCATGCCAAAGGCTAATATTCTCAGGCTAGACAGGATTTTGGGCGTTTCTACCACAACTATACTTTCATGGTAAACAATCATCAGCCGTGTTCCTCACCGCCCATATAGGTTTTTTTTACATTCATACAGCGTTGTGTTGACTGTTCGATACTCCTTTATTCCGCACTTAGGACACGCAGAACCGTCAGGGCACCTTAACCGAAACAAATAGTATCTGCATTATTCTTCCGCAAAAAATCCTTTACAAGTTCATCAAGGTTATAGGGTATTCTCTAGGGCTATTCTGCAACATTTTCGCTACTTAGTCAAGTGGATAGCCACTTTCTTACTAATGCGCAGTCTTCAGGATTCACATAATTATAATAGCATGATGACACTAAAATTACAAGAAATAATTTCTCTGAATCCCACTCAAATTTTGAAAGATCCACAGTTTGAAACGCGCTCACGCGCCGCTCCTTCATGCATCCCTTCGGCGCGGGCCGTTGCGATTCCCGCAGTAGGGATTTCAAACTTCATTGTCGAGCGCAGCTCGACTATTGATGTATCCGGTTCAATAATTGTAATAATGCTGTAATTGTATTTCCTGCGATATACTGTAATATATTATGCGAGTGGTTATGTGGAGCAAGCTCGACTATTTTATACCACAAAGAAAGGAGAATGGGTATGAAGATTAAAAAAATGCTTGGGTTGATAATGGTGCTGGTATGTGTTTTCATATCCGTTTTGCCTGTTTGGGCCGAGGATGCGCAGGGCGCGTTAATATTCGACCCCTTTATGCCGGGCCAGGACGGCGCCCTTGAAATAACCGGCTCGATTCCCGAAGTCGTCTTGCAGGGAAACGATGATAGGGGCAGCGCGCTTAACCGGGAAATTTCCGACGCGTATTTGCGGCGGCTGGACGCGGCTAAGAAGGATAAATTGCCTTATATTATTTTTTCCTGCGATTATTACGACGGCAAGTATGTTTCCGTTGTCCTGCGCTCGGAAACCTCGTCGGGCGAAGCTTATGACACTTTTAACTTTGAACAGTCAACCGGCAGGCCGGTGTACGTTTCCAACATACTTGGCGCCAATGGAACCGAATTGGCTAATAAATTTATTTTAAACACTATTAAGAAAACGCCCGACCTGTATAATTCTGATTTCGCGGGAATTGATGAGTCGCAGCGGTTTTATTACGACGGCAGCGGCGTAACGTTTGTTTTTAATAAATACGACATTGCGCCGGCGTCCGAAGGCGTTGTTAAATTTTACATGGAACTGAGCGGCATATTGAACATATCGCTTTCCGGAATGGAATACTATGTTACAAACGACAATTACCGCCTGAAAATGATACCCCTGCGTTATGTATGCGAGCGGCTGGGCTTTGCTGTCAATTGGAACAGTGAAAGCGAAACCGCCGTAATTTCAAAAGGCACTATGTCTACGTCTATTACCTTGAACAGCAACAGCTACACAAAAGGCCGGACGGAATTAAAGCTGGAAGCGCCGCCTACGGTTATCGACGGCCAAACCTGCGTACCAATCTCCTTTTTTGAGGAGTGCATGGGCATAACTTATACCGTGAACGCAAACGGCGCGGTTGTTTTTTCCGTTTACGAACAAACCGAGGGCGGAACACAGTGATATGGGCGGGCGAACTGGTACCGGAACTTCCGGCAGTTCGCCCCTGCGTTTGCAGGATATGCTCTATGTCCTGCGAGCCATGCAATATACGGTAAACAAAAACAAGTTTTATTATACTAAGCCGCGCCCATTTCACGGGCCGGCTTTATTTGTGTGCTCACTTCTAACGTCATTCCTTGTCTCAATTATAGTGTCGTTATTATATCACGCCGCCTTTTCGCCAGACAAACATTTTTTGCGTTTGTACTCGCGAACCGGTGCTACAATTCGCGCGAGTCGAAATATGCCTCCAAACGATAAATCGGCATACCCTGGGACGAAAATTTTTCTTCATATTCCGTCATTATATTCCAGGGGGGCGGCCCGTCCGCGCCGGCATGCAGGTCAAAACTCACGTTGTCAAGCCGCCAGCCTTCCTGGGCAAACTGCCCCAGCGAGAAATCGAACAGTTCGCGGTTGTCGGTTTTAAAAAAAATTTCACCCCGGTCTCCCATAACAGCGCGGTATATTTTCAAAAAATTAACGTGTGTCAGCCGCCTTTTGCGCCATTTTATCCGCACCGGCCAGGGGTCGCAGAAATTTATATAGATGCGCGCTATCTCCCCAGGGGCAAAAATCTCCATAAGCTTGGACGCGTCGCTTATTATAAACAACACCCTCCCGCCGGCGGGGCCGGAGCCTTCGGCGGGCCGGAACTTCCGGCGGGGACGGAGCCTTCGGATTCCCTGGCCGCGCGCATACTGCTGACTATCGCCATGGGTTCACGTTCCAAGGCGATGAAATTTATTAATGGATTAACGGCGGCTGTCCGCAGTATGAACCGGCCCTTGCCGCAGCCTATTTCTAAATGTATGGGGCGGCTGGGAACGGAACTTCCGGCGGGGCCGAACAATTCGCGCCATCTGCCGCGCCACGCTTCAGGCTCGCGCACATAATAGCGGTTTATTTCCAGCTCATTTCCTGCCCAGGGCTTTTTTCGTATTCTCATAAAATTCCTCCTATATTAGTATTGTGTGAACCCTTATAATTATAACGCATAAAATTTGCCGAATACTACTGCCGCGATAATAATTTATATAATTTACGGCGGCGCCGGACACAATGCCACCCACATAACCCCAAAGACCGAGGCGTAATTTTATTATAAATATAGTATATATTTTATGTGATTTGTATGGCATACTGACTATCAAGATGAGCGACAGTGATAATTTAGTTTGCATTTTACCCGTGTTAATTTATTCAGTTACCAAATTATGAAATGAGGTGTTAAAGATGACCCAGACACGTGTAAAATCCGGCGCCGCTCGAATTCGGGATTGGCCGCGGCGAGCTGCGCCGGCCGTGTTTCTCGCGCCGGCTGTTATACTGCTTTTGCTGATTTCAATAGTTCCGCTGTGTTATTCTTTGTATATAAGTACCCAAAGCTATAACATCGCGATGCCCTCCAGCACGATCCATTTTATCGGATTGCAGAACTATTTAAAAATGCTGGTCAAACCCGAGTTTCACAAGGCGTTCGGGTGGACGCTCCAGTTCGCGGCAGCCGCGGTGACCGCGGAAACTGTGCTGGGGCTTGCTATCGCGTTGATGCTGAACAGCGAAAACAGCCAAAAATACAGCGGTCTGTTTAAAACACTCTTTGTTATCCCAATGATGATTGCGCCGGTCGTTTCGGCCACAATTTGGAAACTGCTCTTTTATCCTGTCTACGGCGTGGTTAATTGTACACTGGAACTGCTGGGGCTGGGAAGCGTAAACTGGCTCGGCGAAACCTTTTACGCTAAAATCGCGGTCATCATAGTGGAAATATGGGCCGCGACGCCGTTTTGCATCTTGGTTTACCTGGCGGCACTTAAAACCGTGCCGTCCGAAATGGTGGAAGCCGCGCGGGTGGACGGCGCGTCCGCCTTCCAAGTATTTTTTAATATCATTTTGCCCGCCATACGAAACTTTGTGGCCCTTGTAATCTCCATACGGCTAAGCGACGCGCTGCGCGTTTTTGACGTTATTATGCAGCTGACAAACGGTGCGCCTGGGGTCAGTACGGAAACCATTGGCACCACGATCTATAAAACAGCGTTCAGGTACAATAATATCGGGGAAGGTTCGGCGGGCGCGTTTATCTTCTTCGTGATTGTATCGGCAGTGGCGTTTACGTCTATGATTTTTATGCGCAGGCGCGCGGATTAGGGGAGGGGGATCAGGCATGAGGAAAATTTTCAGGACAAAGCGCGCGGGGCGGGTCCTCTTATTTACGGGGCTGTGCCTCTGCACTCTGTTCTTCATCTTTCCGGTTTACTGGGCTGTTTCTATGTCCTTTAAATTTAAGGCGGATATCTTGGTAACTGTCCCCCAGTACATTCCCGAACGTGTGACGCTGGATAATTATGTCGAGATTATCCAAAAGTCTAACTTTCCTATTTACGCTTCTAACAGTATCAAAGTCGCGATGCTGACGACGCTTATTTGTGTCGCGGCCGCCGCTATGGCCGGTTTCGCCCTTACGCGCTTCGCCTTTTCCGGACGCAAGACAATTTCCGCCTTAATCTACATCGTCCGTATGGTGCCTGGGCTTGTCTACACCGTGCCATTATATGTTATTTACAGCAAGCTGGGCCTATTGGACAACCACGCCGGGCTTATCCTAGCATATTGCACGTTTTCCCTGCCGATTTCCATATGGCTGTTTTTGAATTTCTATGAGGAAATTCCGCGCGAAATATACGAGTCAGCTAACATGGACGGCTGCTCGGAATATCGGATGTTCCTGTCCATCGCGCTGCCCTTGGTGCTGCCCAGCGTCTCGGTTGTGTCCATCCTGTGCTTTATCGGCGCCTGGAATGAATTCGGCTTGGCCTTGACCTTGACTTTTAAGGACCAGTTTAAGACGCTTCCCATAGCTATTAATTCCATGATCCAGCGGGAGCGCGACACGCCCTTCGGATCCATTGCGGCGGCTGGCGCCATGTCCATGATCCCCGCCATTATCCTGTCCCTGACAATGCAGAAATATATCGTCAAGGGCTTGACCGCCGGAGCGGTAAAGGGCTGATAAGGGTCCGGACGCGAACGAATACATGTTCCGATAAGTGCTGTGATGTGACCGTTCACGATATATCGCGCGGGTGTGTCTTATCCTTTACGAGTATAATAAATTAATGAAAAGGGGTTATTTGTAATGAAGAAATTTACAGCTGTTCTTACAGCCATACTGCTTGCCGCCTCTTTGACGGCTTGTGTCAATACCGCGGCTCCCGCGTCCGAAGCGCCGGCTGCCGCCCAGCAGCCGGAGGAAGGCGCGCCCGAAGTTACCGGCTCTATGCTGGCCGAATATCCCATGCTGACCAACCTGAACCTGGACGGAACGCTTCAGCCCGGCATGTACGCGGGCAAAAAAATTGTTGTGGCATCTAGTACAGGTGATTATGAAACATGCCTGAAGATATATTCTCAAATTTTTAATGAACTGACTGGCGGAGAAGTAGAAATACAGGCGTTTCCGGACCAGCTCTTTGAGAAAACCCAGCTGGGCTTAAACAGCGGCGGGCAATTTGACGTTGTGGTTGTGCCTATCGCCTTTGTACACTCCTACGGGTACGCGGGCCTTTTAACCGATTTAAGGGACATGCTGAATACCACCGCAAGCCCGGGCTATGATGTGGACGATTTCCTGGCGGGGCTGTACAATACTTACGCCAAGTATAACGGCATGACCTTGGCCTTCCCGTTTAAGCCGGACAGCCAGATGCTTTTCTACCGCAAGGACCTGTTTGAGGACGACGCCGTCAAGTCCCAGTTCCAAAGCAAGTACAACCGTGAACTTACTGTCCCGGTTACGCCGGAGGAAATGCTGGAAGTGGCGGAATTTTTCACAAAGTCCATTAATCCGGATTCACCTGTAGACTACGGTTTTTCCGCAACCATGTTAAAAGGCTCCAGCCGTTTTATTTGGTTTAATCGTCTGGGCTACTACGACGGCAAAGAAGTAGACGATAATTTCGAGCCCGGCTTTATCAATGGCAGCGGCGAAAAAGCGCTGCAATTTCAGGCGGATTTGTGTAAATTCGCGCCAAGCGACATTTTGACCTTTGACTGGGACACGGGCAATACGTTTTTCGCGCAGGGCAACGCCGCTATGATGGAACAGTGGCCCGGCCTGTACCTGACCTGCAACCAGGATTCCTCGCCCACAAAGGGTAAGGTCGGTTACGCCGTATGCCCGGGGCAAAGTCCAACCTTGGGAGGCTGGGCAATGGCTATTGCGGCTGACAGTCCCGAACAGGAAATGGCCTTCAAATTCTGTGAGATGGTTACATCTAAGGATGGAGAGTACATTAAGATTCCTTATACTATGGACCCGTGCCGCCGTTCTAATTACGAGCGGGATATCATCAAAGAAATCAGCGACCCCGCGCTATATACGGCGCTGATGGAGAATCTGGCCGCGGCGAGCCAGCTGGCGGATACGGACATACCCTATATCTCCGCGCAAGTGGGCGACATTGAGGAAACAGCCATCCAGGCTGTACTGACAGGCGAACTGGGCATACCGGACGCGGTTCAGCAGATGGCGGACCAGTTCCGCTCCGCTGTGGAAAGCGTTAGAAGCGAACTTTAAAAGCAAGGTCAAAGCAATGCCCTATGGGGTACTACCCCATAGGCGCGAATTTAAGGAATGAGAAAGATCAAAAGCGGTATACCTTGGGGGCTCTGCCCCATAGTCGCGAACTTAAGGTTTGGGAAAGGTCAAAACCTTAAAACCTTGGGGCTCTGCCCCAAACCCCGCTGCGTCGAGCAAGCTCGACTATCGGGGACTTCGCCCCCAGACTCCTTCTTAAATGCGGCGGGCGCAGCGTTTTTTGGCGCTGGCACAGCCTTTTCAACAAAAGGGATTGTTTATTTTTTTCTTAAGTTCGCGCAGATGGGGCAGAGTCCAAGGTCTTAATCTTTTGACGTTTCCTAGACCATACAA
>JAISYE010000073.1 GCA_031297485.1 Clostridiales bacterium | reverse complement strand
CAGCGGAAACACAGGGAGCGACGCCTTGGCGGTGGCTTCATCCACCCTCTACGGCGAAGCGGGAGAAAGCGTAACGCTGAACTACACGCTTGACAGCAGCGGCACGGCAAGCAACAGCTTGACCTACACGCTGTCAGGCACAGGCGGCACGGTTCCGACTGCGGTAACTGCGGCGGGAACAAGTACGTCCGCCTATACCATCACGGCAGGCAACGCGTCAAGCGGAGTGGTAACTATTACAGGTACGTTCGAGCATACAAATTCTTCCGGCATTAGTAACGACGCTACTCTGACAGCGGGAACGCTTGCGGGCCAGACAATCGACGGCACGTGGACCGGCGGCCTCACAATCGCGTCCAGTTCCGCGCTGACGGTAACTGTTTCCGAGGCAAGCAAGACAAACGCGGCCTTGTCCTTAATTAAGGGCAACAGCAAGGCTGCCGTCAAGTACGTTATAGGACCGGAGCCCGCGGATGACTCGGAGTATACGCAAACCTACAGCGGAAGCGACGCAATAACGGTAGCTGATAATGACGTAATCTGGATTCTCGTTATTTCCGAGGATGGCAGTACCCAATCGTACTATAAGATTACTGTCACAGTAGCGCCGGGCGTTGCGCCCACCATAACCACAGCCGCCTTGGGCAGCGGCAGGGTAGGCGCCGCCTATGGCGCGACGCTCACCGCCACCGGAGACCCGGCGATAACTTGGAGCCTTGACAGCGGTAGTCTTCCGGACGGCTTAACGCTAAGCCCATCGGGCGTAATAAGCGGAACGCCGGCCCTGGCGGGCACCTTTGCCTTTACGGTTAAGGCGGAGAACGCCGCGGGCAGCGACACTAAAGCGCTGACAATAACAATAGCCGATGCCGCGCCCAGTCTTTCCTCTGACGCGACGCTGGCTTCGCTGACCGCTGACCCCGCCGTGCTCATCCCGGCGTTTAGGACGGATATAACCGCTTATACCGCGGCGGTATCCAGCAGCGTTGAAAACGTGACTATCGCGGCGGCGGCAAGTGACCCAAGGGCCGTAATAACAGCCTCCGATCTTGGTGTGAAGCGGCTGGCTGTCGGGGTGAACACATTTACCGTCCGCGTGACGGCACAAGACGGAACCACTAAAATCTATACCATAACGATTACCCGGGCGCAGGGTCCGACGGTTACTCCAGGGGGCAGCGGTTCTTCTTCCTCAGGGGGCGGCGGTTCATCCTCAAGCGGTTCCTCCTCCACGAGCGGCGGTTCCTCCTCGCCTTCCGCAAGCGGCGGAGATATACTCCCGGCGGCAACTGTCGATGGCAAAGGCGTAGTGACGCCAAGGGTGGACATTATCAGTGGCAAGGCCACTGTAACTATCAGTGACTACTATATTTTGAGAGCAATCGACGCCACCTTTAACGACGTAAGGGAAAACGGCGGCGAACCGCTTGTTACAATCCAGTTCGATCCTAAGACGGCTAAGGCAATAAGCGTTAATTTTACCAAGGGGGATTTGAACAAGATTGCGGAGTTGGACACAAAGCTGAAAATAGATGTGGAGAAAATAGGCACTCTTGTTTTCGATTTGTCAGCCCTGGATGGATTGGCGGAGTATACAAACGAGGAACCGGAGATTGTAACCATAACAATTACACTGATACAGCCAACCGCGCTGCCGGAGGACCTGCGGGAACTCGCCCCCGATAAATCCGCGGTTGTGGAAGTAGTTGTTAAAATTGGGAATACTGTAGTTAAGAACTACGGAAAAGGCATAGCGGCGCTTACCGTGCCCTATACCTTGCCAAATGGCGTGGGCGGCACGCAAGTCGTCCCATACTTCTTAAACGAGAGCGCAAAAACCCTTGAGCTTGTGTCCGGTGGGTATGTCCCGGCACTTAAGGCGGTAAGCCTGAACCTGCGTCACCTTTCGAAGTACGTGATTAAGGTCAACGACGCGAAGTACACGGTTTCGGAGGGCTGGCACAACTCTGCGCTTGACTTTGCCATGCAGCGGCACTTGCTTGACAGCTACGTGGTTGAGGGCAGAATAGACGCGGGGCAAGGCGTAACGCGCGGAGACTTTATAACCGCGGTCATGAAGTCCCTGGACATCCAGCCGGCGACTAAATTCACGGTTTCCCAGTTCGAGGACGTAGGCGGCGTCAACGCGGCGTATATCCGTACGGCAAAGGAACTCGGAATAGTGAGCGGTATGAACCCCGCGCGCACAATCTACGAACCCGACCGAGTAACAACGCGCGGCGAGCAGTTCCAAATACTGTATAATCTTATTCAAGCGGGATTAACCACTACCCCGAAGGTTGACACAGGCAGGGACCTGTCCTTCGCCGCGGACGCGGACACTATCCCCGAGTGGCTGAAGCCGGCCGCAACGCGGCTGCTGAAACTCGGCGTAATTGAGGGCGACGAAGCCCGCAGACTAAACATTAACGAGAAGTTCACAGTGGGCACCACCGCTGTTATTCTCGAAAAAATATCAGCGGCAGAGTAAAGCATAGGACGCGCCTAAGGGGTCTCGGGAAATACCCCTTAGGCGTTTTTTTAGTTCGTACATAGAGACGAATCCCATAAGCGCGAATTTAAGAAAAAAATAGCCAATCCCTTTAGAGAAAAGGTTGTACCTGCATCAAAAAGCGCTGTACTCGCCGCCCTTAAGAAGGGGTCTGCGTCGAGTAAGCTCGACTATTGGGGATGAAATCCCCAGCGGGGTTTGGGGCAGAGCCCCAAGGTCTTAATCTTTTGACCTTTCCCATTCCTTAAGCCCGCGCCAATGGGGACGAGTCCCCAGCGGGGTTTGGGGCAGAGCCCCAAGGTCTTAATCTTTTAACCTTTCCCATTCCTTAAGTTCGCGCCAATGGGGACGAGTCTCCAGCGGGGTTTGGGGCAGGGCCCCAAGGTCTTAATCTTTTGACCTTTCCCATTCCTTAAGTTCGCGCCAATGGGGCAGAGCCCCAAGGTCTTAATCTTTTGCCCGCGGCGCCGATATGTGGTATACTTTCGGCAGGTGATTTAAATGATGTACGCCCAAGTCATAATTGCAATTTCCTCGCGGCAGCTGGACCGCGCTTTTGATTATTCCATACCCGCGTCCCTTGCCCAGCAGGTTACAATAGGCAGCAGGGTTGTGGCGCCTTTCGGCCCCTCTAAAAAGGAGGGCTTTGTGGTGGGCCTCTCGGATACCTGCGAGCTTCCGCGGGAAAAAATAAAAGCCATTCTGACGGTGCGTAACGGCGGCCCTGTCTTTGACGAGGAACGGCTGGCGCTAGCGCGCTTTATGCGGGAACGTTACCGCGCCACCCTCTACGATTGTATCCGCTGCATGACTCCGCGAGGTATAGAGTGCCGGGACAATTTAGCCAAGAAGCAAAAATTCGCGTCCCTTAACTACGACAATGACCTGCTGGAGGATTTGTTGGAGGAAATTCCCCAAAATTCCGCACAGGAACGTATTGTGGAATTTTTGCGCGAGCACGAGTCCGCCGCAGTAAGCGACATCAAGCTGCTGCTCCGGGTGTCCGCCTCTCCCATTCAGACGCTTGTTAAAAAGGAAATAATCACTGTTGAAGAGGTGGAACTCCTTCGCGACACGGTGGATTACTCCGCCTCCGAGCCTGCCGCCCGTCCGGAATTGACTCTCCAGCAAGCCGGCGCCCTTACGTCCATAGAGCTGGCGTACCCCCGCACGGTGCTGCTCCACGGCGCCACCGGCAGCGGCAAGACCGAGGTGTACATGCGGCTTATAGAGTCCGCGGTATCCCAGGGCAGGACAGCCATTATGCTGGTGCCGGAAATAGCCCTGACGCCCCAAACCGTGGCTGTGTTTACAAACCGTTTCGGGCCGCTGGTATCAGTCACTCACAGCAGACTGAGCCTGGGCGAGCGCTACGACCAATGGAAGAAGGCGCGGGACGGCATAATCTCCATTATGATAGGGGCCCGCAGCGCCTTGTTCACGCCTTTTAAGAACCTTGGCGTTATAATAATCGACGAGGAGCACGAAAAAACATACCAGTCCGAAACCACGCCGAAGTATACCGCCAAGGAGGTGGCGGAGGAACGCGCGCGGCTCGCGGGTGCCCAGTTGGTGCTGGGTTCCGCCACACCCGGCGTTACCACCTATTACGAGGCGCGGCAGGGCAGGCTGGCCCTTGTGAAAATGCCGGAACGCGTCAATAAAACCGCGCCGAGGATATTTGTGGCGGACATGCGGGCGGAACTTGCCGGCGGTAATATGTCCGTGTTTAGCGGGGCCTTGCGCGCGGCGCTGGAACAGACTCTGCGGCAGGGGCGGCAATCCATACTGTTCTTAAACCGGCGCGGACATTCTACATTTGTGTCCTGCAGGCAATGCGGCGCTGTAATGACCTGTGAAAACTGCAACGTAAACTATACCTATCACTTGCAGACCAACCAGCTTATGTGCCATTACTGCGGGAAAAAGGTCAAAAACCCTACTAACTGCCCTGTGTGCGGCTCCCGCCACATAAAGTATTTCGGCCTGGGCACCCAGCGCTTGGAGACGGAGTTTAAAAAACTCTTCCCAACAGCCAAGGCACTGCGCATGGATATGGACACAACCTCCGGCAAATCCTCTCACGAAAGGATACTGAGCGCCTTCAGAAACGCGGAAGCGGACACGCTTATCGGCACACAGATGATAGCCAAGGGTCTGGACTTCCCCAACGTTTCCCTGGTGGGTATAGTGGCGGCGGATTTATCGCTTAACACAGGGGATTTCCGCGCGGGGGAAACCACGTTCCAGCTGCTGACCCAGGTGGCGGGCAGGGCGGGCAGGGCGGCTCTGGCCGGGGACGTGTATATACAAACCTACAACCCGGAGCATTACAGCATAAAGTTTGCCCGCCAAAACAACTACGAGGAGTTTTACGAACACGAAATCATCCTGCGCAGGCAAATGATGTACCCGCCGTTCTGCGATATTTTTTGCGTGCTGTTTATAGGGGAAAGCGAAAAGAATATAATAATCCTGTTAACCAAGCTGCTGGAAATAATGAAGAGCTATAACCGCAAGGGCCTGTTTGAAATGATAGGCCCCGCGCCGGCCGTAGTATCCAAGGTAAAGAACAGGTACAGGTGGAAACTTATTATTAAGTCCCAGGATGGGGAAAAACTTAAGAATTTCACGCACTACTGCGTGGACAAATTAAAGGAAAGTGAAAATGTTGAAAATATTACGATAAACTTGACTTTCAATCCAGCCTTGATAATATAGTATACAAAGAAACGTTATACGGTTTCGGAATTTTCACCGCAAAGAACGCGGCGAAAACGGCGCTTTGAGCCCAACGGGCAAACCGCCGTTAGCTTGTTCGTCGGGTTCTTTATAGAAGGAGATTATGCATGGCACTGCGAAACATACGCTTGTCCAATGATGAAATGCTGAGAAAAAAATCAAAGCCAGTAACAGGGATAACCCAAAGCACACTTACCCTGCTTGATGATATGGCGGAAACGCTGTACAGCCAAAACGGCTTGGGTCTGGCGGCCCCGCAGGTTGGGGTCCTGCGGCGGATAGTGGTCGTGGACGTGGGCGAGGGGATAGTGGAACTTATTAATCCCGAACTTGTAGAGGCGGAAGGCACGCAAAACTGTTACGAAGGCTGCCTCTCCATACCGGATGTATCCGGCTTGGTGGAACGCCCGCTGCGGGTAAAAATAAAGGCCCTTAACCGCAACGGTGAGGAGTTCTTTGCCGAAGGCGCGGATATTGCGGCAATAGCCTTTTGTCATGAGCTTGACCACCTGGACGGCATTTTATACACCGATAAAGCGACCGTAATTAAGAACAACGAGGAACTGGAACGCGAAGAACAAGAGAACGAAGCCCGCAGAAAAATCATGCAAGCCCGGCGTGAAAGACGGCAAGCAAATGGCGGTGGCAATAGACAATGAAAATAATTTTTATGGGTACTCCGGAATTCGCCCTGCCGTCTCTGGAAGCGCTGCTGCGCCGTCACAGCGTGGCGGCGGCGGTGACCCAGCCGGACAAACCCAGCGGCAGGGGCGGCAAGGTGCGGCCAACCCCAGTGAAGGAGTCCGCGCTTAAACACGGCGTGCCGGTTATGCAGCCCGCGCGCGTAAAAAATTTTTATAACGAACTGGCGGCCTATGAGCCTGATGTTATCGTTGTGGCGGCCTATGGGCAGATTTTGCCTGAAACTATTTTAAGCATTCCCGCGTATATGTGTATAAATGTACACGCCTCACTGCTGCCGCGCTACAGAGGCCCCGCGCCCATACAGCGGGCGGTTATGGACGGGGCGGCTGTAACCGGCGTCACAATAATGGCAATGGACAAGGGCCTGGACACAGGGGATATTCTATTAAAAAAGGAAACCGAAATAACCCCGAAGGACACAGCCGGCTTGCTTAGCGGCAGGCTGGCGCAAATGGGTGCGGAGGCGCTTATGGAGACGCTGGAGTTAATAGAGCGCGGTTGTCTCCAGCGGGAAAAACAGGACGAATCCCTGGCGACTTACGCCCCGATGCTGGACAAGGGTGCGGGCCGCATAGACTGGTACGCGCCCGGCCGGACTATTGTCAATTTAATCCGTGGGATGAACCCGCAGCCTGGAGCGTATACTTATTGCGACGGCAATCTAATTAAAATCTGGTTTGCCGAAGACACGGCTTTAGGCGGTCCTGAGAAACCGGGAGAAATTGCGCCGGACGCGCGCGGCTTAATTGCAGGGACCGGCGCGGGCGCCATTCTCGTAACAGAGCTGCAAGCCGGAGGCGGCAAAAAGATGTCCGCCGCGGATTATGCCAGGGGCCACGGAATTAAGGCGGGAAGCTGCTTTAATTAATTATACTCACACACGAAAACATCTTAGTCGGGCTTCGCCCGACTATCGCTAAAAATCATTCAGTGTTTTCGTGCGCGAGCAACCAACAACCAGCGCGAAAAGCGCATTTCTTTTCGCGCATTAGGACGTGTTTGAAAATTTGATTCCAGCGCGAAGCGTCGAGCAAGCTCGACTATCATTGCAGCGGTTTCATTAGAAATTTCGCGCTTTAAGGAATTTTCAAACACGCCTAAATAAAGGGAAAGAAGGGAAGAACGCATATGTTAAACTATTTTTACGGCGGCGGGATTGAGCTTCTGTTGTTCATCCCCGCCATTATCCTGGCTGTTTACGCCCAGTTTAAAGTGTCCGGCACGTTTAAAAAATTCAGCGGGGTTGGCAACCGGCGCGGCATAACCGGCGCCCAGACCGCGCAAATGCTGCTGGACGCCGCCGGAGTCCGTGATGTGGCGATAGAGCGCATACACGGCAGCATGACGGACCATTACGACCCACGGGACAAGGTGCTGCGCCTTTCCGACACAGTGTACGCCAGCGCGTCTATCGCGGCGGTGGGAGTCGCCGCCCACGAAACCGGCCACGCCCTGCAGCACAGCGACGGTTATTCCCCGCTGGCAATACGCAACTCCATTGTGCCGGCAGTAAATTTTGGCTCCAGACTGGCGACCCCCATGATCTTCATTGGGTTGCTGCTGACTTATTGGGGCGGGGAAATTGGTATTACGCTGGCAAGTATCGGCGTTTTACTGTTCGCGGGCATTGTGCTGTTCCAGCTGATAACCCTTCCGGTGGAATTTAACGCGTCCAGCCGCGCTATCGAACTGCTGGAGCAAAACAGAGTACTGTCCGCGGAGGAACTGGACCCTGCCAAAAAGGTCCTGAACGCGGCCGCTCTGACCTATGTGGCTGCCGCGTTTATGGCTATTGTGAACCTGCTGCGGATGGTTCTGCTGGTTTCCCGCAGAAGGGGCGATTAAGAGGCTGGAGCGTGTTTGAAAACTGAATTCCGACAGTCAACCGCGTCGGGC
>JAISYE010000072.1 GCA_031297485.1 Clostridiales bacterium | reverse complement strand
CCTTTCAAAATTTGGATGGAATACAGAGTAATTTTAAGGCTATCATGCTGGTCTGATTATACTCGCAAACGTTGAAATTTGGCAAACGGATTCCTCCGCTGGTAGATATGAATCCTGAGGGCGCGCAACGGAGAAATCACCGTTAAGGCGGCCGCGCGTCGAAGCAAGCTTGACTATCCTTAAAAAGGCTGTACCTGCATCAAAAAGCGCTATACCCGACGCCCTTAAGAAGGGGTCTGGGGATGAAATCCCCAGCGGGGTTTGGGGCAGAGCCCCTAACGGTGAACTGTCCGTTGGTTTTAGGATTTTGACCTTCCCCAAGGTTTTGACCTTTCTTAAGCCTTAAGTTCGCGTGTAAGGGGCGCGTAAGTAAGGGGTTGGGTGTTTGGCCGCTCGTTTACCACAATGGTGGACGCCGCTATGTCGCCCACGCGCTTGCACTTGCGGGTACAAAAAATCATCAGCGCGCCCACGCCCAGCATATCCACAAAGTACCGCAGTATGTTCCTTATTAGCGAATGCCTAAGGGCCAGTGGCTGGCCGTTTTCACGTATTACACGCAGCCCCAAAATTTTTTTGCCCAGCGATTGACCGTTAAACGCCAGTTCACTTATAATAAAGTACCCAAAAAATATGGCGAACAGTAAAATTATAGCCAGCGCTAAAAACCAGCCTGGCATATCATAAAAAAAATTCAGTACCTTACCGCTCTTTCGCGCGGTAAGGTACAAGACGGCAAAGAGCAGCGCGCAGACAATAAACTGCGCCAGCAAATCCAAAATAAGCGCGGCAAAGCGCGCACCCACGCCCGCCAGGGTATATTCCAGCTCGATATTATCCGGCGTGGTGATTTTTATTGTGTTCATAAATACAGCTCCCGTTTCTGTTGTCGGGTATTTTAGTTTCAATCCACATTTGGGTGGGAACATAAATGACTAATAGCCGAGCTTGCTCGGCACTCGCCAAAAGGCTTCGCTTTCGGCGGGGCCGGAACATCCGGCGCAACGGTGACTTCACCGTTAAGAATCCGCATCCGGGGCGAGTCTCGGATGACTACTTGCTAATTTATAATAACAGGATGGCGACAAAGCGTCAAGCAAGGTCGACTGTTATTGCAAGAAGCATCCTCTGCCACCCAAATTTTGAAAGACCCGTATTTTAAAATTCCGGTGTCCCGCTATTATGACAAGGTCGTCCGGGACCTACCCGGATGTGGATTGAAACAAACTCTATTGAGGTGAATTCCATGAAAGAGGACGTGTTTATTAATAAAAACCTCGCGAACTGGCAAAAGCTTGAAAATTACAACAAGCAGCTGCGCGTGAAGAACCTGTCTTCCTTTAAAAAGGCGGAAATACGGGAATTCGCGGATTTATTCCGGCAGACCGGTTATAACCTGGCGTATTCCCGCACTCATTTCGGCGGAGGCAGAACGACGCAGTATCTTAACCGTCTGGCGTGCGAGTCCCACAATTATTTTTTTACCAAGAAGCAAGGCTCGCTGGAGGATATTGCCGCGTACTTTATAAAAACCTTCCCTGAAAAATTCCGCCAGCACGCTAAATTTTTTATGGCGGCGGCGCTGTGTTTTTTTCTCGGCGCGGCCTTAAGCATGGCGCTGGGTATGGCGGACAGCCAGTACCTGCGCTTTATTGTGCCGGTTACGGCGGACGGCGTTAATCTAAGCGCCTCGCAGATAGATGTGGATTACTCGCTGCTAAGCGCGTTTATTATGACGAACAACATACGAGTCAGTCTTATGGCCTTTGCTTGGGGGATAACAGGAGGCGTTGGCAGCGTCTTGGTAATACTTTGGAACGGAATGGTTATCGGTGGTTTTATCAGTGTCGTAACTGCCGCGGGTTTTGACCTGCTGGAGTTTTGGTCCCTTATTCTGCCGCACGGCGTTCTGGAGCTGACCGCTATTTTTTTAAGCGGCGCCGCCGGAATGATGATTGGCAAGGGGCTTCTTATGCCTGGGGAACGAAGCCGAAAGGACGCTGTTATCATAATGGCGAAGGAAGCCGCGCTGTTTGTGCCCGGCATAACTGTCATGCTGGTACTGGCCGGTTTGATAGAGGGGTTTTTTACGCCCCTTGACATTCATCCTGTTTTTAAACTCGTATTTGCCGCCGCCACGCTTATTGGTTTGGGGGTATATTTCCGCCTGGCCGATATTACAGAACCCGACAAACAAGCTGACGGCGGGGTGTCCGTTGGGCGCGGCAACGGACAAATCGCCCTTAGGCCGCGTTCTTTGCGGCAAAGATTCCGAAAAGAACCAACTACAGCAAGCGCCGGTCCTTAAGTGTCAGATACCTGTTGACAGTGTCCAGAGCCAAGTCCTGGGCGCGGCTTTCCACGCAAAGCACGCCGCGTTTGTTAAGCGCCGCGTTTATGGTCTGGCGCTCGGCCAGGAAGTCGAAGGCTACCCCGCGTTCTATGTGCCCCAGTACGCCGCCTCCGGAACCCTCCGCGATTTTTGCGAGACCCTCGTTCTTCATTAGCGTGACTATTGGTATGTGCCTGCGGGCTAAAATGGATATATGGCTGCAAAAATCATTGGATTCCGCCAGGGTTTCGAAATCTGTAAAAATAAACACCAGACCCCTCCGCTTTTGGCGGCTGGTAAGCTCGCGGAACGCGCCCTCGTAATCCGACGTGTTCTTCGTGCCGGTTACGTGGTACAGGCTTTCCAGCAATAAATTGCGGTGAGCCTCGCCCTTGCCCGGCATAACAATGGTCTTTACATCCGTGTCAAATACCATAAGCCCGCTTAAATCACCTTTGCAGTTTACAATGTCGGAAAGGATAAGCGCCGCCTCTATGGCTGTGTCCAACTTCTTGCGGCCCCTGACACTATAGCTTGTCGGGCGGCCCGTGTCAACCAGCATGAATACCGGCTGGTTCTTTTCCGCCTCGTGCTGGTTGACAAGCAGCTTGTTTTCACGTGCGGACGCCATCCAGTTTATTTTCCTGTAATCGTCGCCTTCCACGTATTCCCGCATACTCTCAAACTCGCCGCCCGCGCCCCGCAGCGGTATCCGCCTTTCGCCCGCCTTAGGCGGACGGTTCTTTTGCATTATAAGCCGGTACTTGCCAAGCTGTAAATCGGGGTATATCTTGTACTCGGTTTCCACGTCAAACGCCGCATAACGCGCGCATAACCCCAAGCCGCCGGAATATTTCAGGTAAATTTTTTTAAAGGGGAAACTCCCGCGCTTGTTGGGCGTGACCGTGTAGCCGAATACCCGTTCCCCAAAAGGCGCGATTACCCCGCTGAGGTTCCGGCCCGAAACAGCGAAGTGCCAGTCAGGCACCTGGTCCCGAACCTGAACAGTCAGCGGACGCTTGTGATTGTTTATTACTTTTATTTCTATTTTGTTCTCCGCTTGAAAATACAGCTTATCTTCGCCTTGCCGCGAAACAATAAAGGCATTCCTGCCAGGCAGCAGGAAAAGGTCCAGGGCCAACAGCGCGAAACAAAACACGTTAAAGCCAGCAAACACCAGGCCGGAACGCTCCGGCGCGAGCAGCAGCAGTGCTATGCCCGCCAGCAGCAGCGCCGCGAACCTTTTTGTTACCGAAATATTTATCATCGCGGCACCTTCACCTGCGAGAGAATATTTTCTATTACCGCGTCTGTCTTGAGCCCGTCTATTTCCGCCTCAGGCTTTAAGATTATACGGTGCCTGAGAATGGGCGGCGCGAGTTCCTTAATGTCGTCCGGCAGCACAAAGTCCCGGCCGCACGCCGCCGCGCGCGCCTTTGCCGTAAGAAGCAGCGAGACCGTGCCCCGCGGGCTCGCGCCTATGGACACCGCGTTTATCCTGCGCGTGGTCTCCACTATACTGACTATATAATTCATTATTGAATCGTCCACGCGCACGGCGCTTATCTCTTCCCGGCAGTTTGCAAGCTCCCGGGCGCCGCATACCGCTGTTATCTCCGTTCCGGCGAGCGTTTCGCTCTTAAACCCGGAGCCGTACATCTGCAGAATTGTTTTTTCAGCCGCCACGCCAGGGTAGGAAAGCAGCAGCTTCATCATGAACCGGTCTGCCAGAGCTTCCGGCAGAGGATAGGTGCCCTCGTACTCAATCGGGTTTTGCGTGGCCAGCACCATGAAGGGCTCGCTTAGCTCGTGGGATTGGCCGTCTATTGTAATGCGGCGTTCCGCCATTACCTCCAAGAGCGCGGACTGGGTCTTGGGCGGCGTGCGGTTAATCTCGTCCGCCAGGAACAAATTGGTGAACAGCGGGCCTTTTTTTAAGTAAAAGCGCGCCCGCTTCGCGTGGAAGACCTTGGTGCCTAGGATATCCGCGGGCATAAGGTCCGAGGTAAACTGCACCCGCTTAAACTCCACTGACAATACCCGCGACAGCGCGCGCACCCACAGGGTTTTCGCCAGGCCCGGCACACCTTCCAGCAGTACATGGCCCCCGCTTAAAAGCGCGGTAAGCGCCATATCCGTTAAAAATTCCTGATTAATTATCGCCTTACGCATTTCCGCCTTTATCTTTTCCACAAGCGACTGCGTATAGCCTGTTTCAACGCTCATTATAAATCCTCCGTACATGCTCGGTTAGTTTTTGCAGGTTCGCTATTTGCCTTAAAAATTTCGCCCTGCCCGCCTTGCTTTTTAAGCTAAAATCCCCCTTAGCCTTTAACGTCTCCAATAACAGCCCCTCGTCCGGAACCTCGCTTGCCCGCCAGAGTTCCACAATGTTCTTATTGGTCTGGGAAACAGGGCATCTGAAGAATTTGGCGGACTCACGGATGAAACGGTTGAAGAAACTGCCTATTGTGGCGTCTCCCGTACCGGTTTTAAGATAAAGGCGCGAAAGGGCCACCAGGTATTCGTTTTCCTCGCGCTCGGTTTCCTCGTAATAGGGCACCGGCTTGCCAAAGCGCTTGCCCAGCGCCCATATAACAGCCGCGGCGGCCAGTATCAGCTGCCAGGCGGCCAACTTTACAACGGGGGGCAGCACCTTCCACAAGGTCGGGTTTTGCTGGAAGCCGTGATAATATTCGTTAAACAAAACCTTTTCCGCGCCCCAGGCGGAAATTACCGCCGCGACCACCTCGGCGCGGCTTGTGTCTTCTTTCAGGTTTTGGTTAACCACGCTTTCCACATTGCCCGACAATATTTCCCCAAGCTGGAATTTATACAGGATGAAGCCGCCTACTAATTCCATAGGCGTATCGTAATCCTCCGCCAGATAATAGTCGATGTCAGAAAAAAAACCGGAGTCTAAAAATATAAGCCGTCCGCCCTTTGCCACCCAGGCCATAATACTGTCCAGGTCATCGCTGTTATAGTAGGCGGAGTCCGGCGCGAGAATAATTTGTGTGTGCTGGATGGTCTCGTTTTCAGTAAGCTTAAAAAAACTGAGGTCCACAGGGAAACCCAAGTACTCCAAGGTGTCGTAGAACGCGCTTGCGCCATGTGCGCGTGTGTTAAATATTGTATATTCCGGCTGATTGGAACCGCTGTCTGAAATCTGGATGATCAGGAATATCAACAGGGCCAGGAGGGCCGCTATGATTAAGGCTGCCAAACCTTTTTTAACCATTAGGCCGCACCTCCTTGCCGCGCCGCTAACTCGTTTATCATTCCGTCCACGGCGGAAGCGCAATAATGATATTTTTCCAGCGGGCAGGATTTATTCCCGAACCAGACAAAGTCGAAAATATCCGCGATTTGTCCGAAGACCTCGGACAATTCCGGCGCGGCTTTACGCACTTCCCGTTTAAGCTGGCTGTTTGTTTTCGCGTCGCCCACGCGCAAAACCCGGCTGGCGCCGAACGCCCACAAGAGCGCGATGTACCGGAACCGCACGGCCTCCCGCAGGCGTCCCGACGCCGCCAGCACATCGCTTTGCGCCAGTATTTCCGTGTAAGTAGCGTACTTGCCCAGTTCCTCGAACATTTCCGTCAGGGTGCCTGACCGCTTGCGTTTGCGCGTTATTACAACCGCCGCCACAGCGATCGCCAGAACAAGGGCGGTAAAGACAATAAGGAAAATGGCCGTCAAATGGCCCATGTTGTTACGGACGGAGGGTGGGGCGGACAGGTTAAGCTGCCGCAGCAGATTTTCCGCGAAAGCGCGCAGCGCCTGTATAATGTCCGCCGACCGGCCCATAAGGGCGTCGTACTTGCGCCGTGCCAGAACTTGCGCCACGGCCTCGTCAAAAAACATGGTCAGGTCCTCCCTGATAGTCGAGCTGCTCCGGACTTATTTCTGTTTCCAAGGCCTCGTGTTTTATCCGCTGGTTGAAATAAACCATGCCCGGGAAAATGCCCCCCAGCGGCGCGACCAGCGTTACAACGACCGCCGTAATGCCAATGGAGCCGTACAATACGGTAAAATAGGACGCCGAAAAGGTCAGGGAAGCGGAATCGTTTAACAAGCCCACCAGTACAATAACCAAGTCGCTTATAGTTAAAAGGCTGCGCTGAACCGCCCATAGGGTTGCGAGCCACAGGAACCCCGCGGCGAATAATTTCCAGTAATCTTTCCTGACAAGCGCGCAGGATTTTTTAACCGCGGCAAGCGGACCTTTACGTTCAAAAACAGCCGCAGGCACAGCGGCAATGAAACTGGTGTCTATAATCACGAAGTTCGCCAGCGCTACCAGCACCCAGAAGAGATTATAGGGCGTGAGCAGGCTTTCGAGCGCGCTGAGTATATACTCGTCGCTTAAAAAAAACGCCTCCGGCCGCTGGAAGGAAAGCGTGACGTTTAGGACTAGCAGCGCTATAGCCGGGGTTTTCGCCGCGAATTGCAGCAGTATTACGCAGGACACCCGCGGTATGGAGCGCGCCGCCAAGGACAGGGCCTCGGACGCGCGGACCCGCCCGCCGGCGCGTACCTGGTACGTAAGCGCTATATTCCCCGACACGCCAAAGGCATAGGCCACGACAAGAACAAGCAGGAAGGGGAGGGCGGGCAAAAAAACCGTAAAAAGCGAAACCGCGCCGCCAGTCAGCCCGCTGTAGAGCACTATGGCCACGGACGCTGCGAAAGCCACAGCCGCGTATATTGTCTGCGTCAGCAGTACGAACATAATTTGGTAGGCGAAACTTTTTTTATACACGTAAAAGACCGAGTCAAAGAGCTGCGCCAGGTTCATATAGCGGGTGAAAAAAATTTTCAATTTAACCGACTCCTATTCGTCGAGCGGCTGCAGGAATGAGAACGGACATTTTGACTTTATTATTCCGGAGCTTTCAAAAATTTGGGTGGGAGCCAGAGTAATTATTTTATGCAATTTTGGCGCCATAATGGCGACTATAATTACTTTGAATCCTAAAGAGGGCGTATTAAGGCGGTTCGTCGAGCTTGCCCGGCTATCTTGTGCCAAGAAATTTGCCTTTGGCACATAAAATACTCAAGGCATTAGGGTCCCACCCGGATGTGGATTGAAATATTGGCCCGTAAGCCCGCGATGTCTAGCACTCGGGTTCGATAAGGCCGTAGGAACCGTCGTGGCGTTTGTATACCACGTTTATCTCGTCTGTGTCGCCGTTGCGGAACATATAGAATTCGTGGCCCAGGAGTTCCATTTCCATTACAGCTTCTTCCGGGTCCATTGGCTTAAGGGCGAACCGCTTCGTCTTGCCTATTCGGATACCGTTGTCGTCCATGCCGTCGCTTGAGAAATTAAGGGACATTTCTTCTTTAAACGCGGAATCCTTGCCGGAACGGCTCCGCAGCCGCTCCTTATACTTGACCAGCTGCTTCTCCAGAATGTCGATTATTTCGTCGAAGGCCAGATAGGCGTCGTCGGACGTTACCTCCGCGCGTAAAATACGCTTGTGCAGCGGTATGGTTACCTCTACCTGATGGTTAGAACGCGACACGCCTATAGTTACCAAAACCTCCGCGGTCTCCGGCAGCATCTTGCTTAGTTTGTCCAGCTTGGCTACCGCCCGGCTTTTAAGCGCTTCTGATACGGTTACGTTTTTACCAGTGAATTTGTACTTCATTGTTAAGTCTCCTTCCGCTTCTTAAAGCTTCTCCAAATATTTATCTCCTTAACTCTACTATTACTTACTATAATTTCTATTCTGCGTAATCCTTGAGAATCCTTCAAAAAAGTGGGCCTTTCAAAATTTGGGTGGAATCTTGCCGCCATCCTGATATTATAACTCTGAACCCTAATATGCAAGCTATTAGGGCCATCTGGGGCCCACCCAGATGTGGATTGAAACGAAAACTGTAATAGCCGAGTTCGCTCGGCTATCTTCGAAAAAGTTTGACTTTATCTTTCGTTATTCCGAGGACGTGTTAGAAAACTTGATTCCAGCGCGAAGCGTCGAGCAAGCTCGACTATCATTGCAGCGGTTTCATTAGAAATTCCGCGCTTTAAGGAATTTTCAAACACGCCTTAGGGGGACGCGCGAAGGGGCTGCCGGAGATTTTACGGCAGCCCCTTCGCAACGGGTAACGGGATATTTTAGTTTGTGAAATAACGGTCATGGGCTGACGAAAATAAATTGGACGCGGAAACAAATACACCGGTAATGTATGGATCGAATTGCTGTCCGCTTTCTTCCTTAATAATTTTAAGCGCTTCGTCATGAGAAAAGGCGCGCTTGTATGGGCGCACGGAAACCAAGGCGTCGTATACGTCCACAATAGCCATCATCCTGCCTTGCAGTGGGATTTCCTCCCCTGCCAAGCCGCGCGGGTAACCTCGGCCGTTCCAACGTTCGTGATGCGTGCCCGCCATAATTTTCGCATGGGTTAGGAAAGCGCTTTCGCCAGCGTCTTCTTCTATTTTTAAAATTATCTGCTCGCCAAACACCGTATGACGTTTCATTTGGTCAAACTCGTCATTTGTGAGTTTGCCGGGCTTTAACAGAATGTCGTCACGTATTTGTATTTTACCCACGTCGTGCAGCTGCGCCGATTGCAAAAATAACACCGCGTCCCAGGTATCTAGCAGGTCACGGTAAATACCACGAGCGCGCATTTCTTCCATTAGCAGACGCAGAAAAAAGCCTGTGCGTTCTATGTGGCCGCCCGTAACATCGTCGCGGCATTCTACCAAGTTGCTCATTGTCCGCAGCAAGGCGCTTTGCAATTTAAGCACTGCCACGGTTTTTACCTCGACCAAGCTCTGGAGTTCCTTATTCCAGCGTGTAAGCTCGCGCTGCTGGGCTTTTACCAAAATATGAAGGTCGATACGCTTTAACAAAAGCGGCGGTGAGAACGGTTTTATTATATAATCCACTGCGCCCAGCGCCAAGCCTTCCAGTTCGCTTTCAGGCTCGGATTTTGAGGTTAGAAATATTACGGGTATGTCGGCTGTACGCGGATCAGCCTTAAGGATTTTTATCGCGTCGTATCCAGTTACATCAGGCATCATCACATCAAGCAAGATTAAGTCCGGCAGAATTTTCTGCAAAAAAACGAACATCTTCTCCGCACTTGGCACAGTAAACACATCGTACTTGCTCATTAATATATTGCGCGCCACCTTGAGGTTTACCAGATTATCATCAACCAGCAATATTTTGCTATAAACACCATCAGACATACTGCCCCCCCCCCCTTTCATTTCATCCGAATTATGGATGGAGATTTAGTTAGTAGTCAGATAGTGTGTGGCATAACATCATAGATATTTACTAAATATTATCAACACAGGGGTGTTTAAAAATTCCTTAGGACGTGTTTGAAAACTAGATTCCAACGCGAAATTGCAACGGTTTCATTAGAAATTTCGCGCTTTAAGGAATTTTCAAACACGCCTTAGAGCGCGAAATTCAAGTGAAAACACCCCAATTTCGCGCCACGTCGAGCAAACTCGACTATCATGTCAAGCTTGTCCGACGTTAAAGGTTAAAAAATGTGCGTGACATGATTCGAACACGCGACCTTCTGGTCCGTAGCCAGACGCTCTATCCAGCTGAGCTACACGCACATGGGCCGTATTGCTTTAATAACCATGTTTGTTTAATCTGCATCCGGGCGGTGGGACTCGGACGACCTTAATAGATTGTATACTAAGGTTTGTCGTTATAATAGCAGGATGTCGGACAAATAGCAAGCACCGGACACCCTGGATCCCGCCTGATTTTGAAAGGCCTTTTAAAAGACCCTGCAATAACTATTATACTCGGCTGTTTTTAAAAGTCAAGCGGAATTTATAACAGTATTGTGGGTAATCGCGCGGTTCACATTGCGGCCACCCTCGTTTTGAACTACCGAGTAATACTCGGTAGTTGCCGGCTCAATAAATTCGCCCTCAGCGTAAATATTTTTGTTTCAATCCACATTCGGGTGGGAGCCGAATGACTGTGATAGTCGAGCTTGCTCGACGAACCGCCTAATACGCAGTCCTCAGGATTCATGTAATTATAATAGCATGATGGCGCTAAAATTACAAGAAAAAATTACTCTGGGTCCCACCCAAATTTTGAAAGGCCCAACATTCCTAAGTGCTATTTGCGGAATAATTTTTATTACCCACATCCGGACGCGCGGATGTGGATTGAAACAAACAACATATAAACCACGAATAACCACGAATAAAAGAAACGACTCTTTTCCATTCGTGTCCATTCGCGTCCATTCGTGGTAAAAACAAAAAAACCACGAATGGACACACATTTCACGAATAAAAGAAACAGCTCTTTTCATCCCCGTCCATCCGTGTCCATTCCCAGTTCAAACGCCCCTAACCCAAAACCGGCTGCAATTGTTTCCCCTTCAAGGCTTCCAAAATCGTGTCAGCGATGGCCTCGCCGCGGAACATAAGCGAGCGGCCTTTGTTAAACGGGTCGTCCTGAAAAAACGGGATAAAATATATATTGCGCGCGTTAAGCAGACAGCCTATATTCCTAGCCCCAAGGCCAAGGCCGTCGTTAGAGGCTACGCCCAATACCACGGGGCGTTCGTTGCGCAATTGCGCCTTAACCGCCATAGTTACCGGCGTATCTGTGATGGCGTTGGCTATTTTCGCCGTTGTGTTGCCCGTACAGGGCGCCACCACAATGACGTCCATAAGTTTCAACGGCCCTATGGGTTCCGCCTGGGTAATGGTCTCAATAATTTCGCGCCCTGTAATTTCACGCAGCCGCGCCTTAAATTCCTTGGCTGTTGTAAAGCGCGTGTCAAACTCCGCCACATTGCGCGATATAATCGGGTGCACTTCCGCGCCCAGGTCCACCAGCTTTTCGATGTGGGGCAGCACGCCTAATGCTGTGCAGAAGGAACCCGTTACGCCAAACCCTATTTTTATTCCCCGCATCATATAAATTCACCACCTCCGGGATAGTCGAGCTTGCCAGACATTTCCTCCAGAATATTATAGATTGTTTCCTTTATATACCGGGCGGCTGTCAGCGGCGCGACCTTGCCCGGCAGGGAAAGTGCCCTTATCAAGTTTATTCCTTCCCTGTGGCAGACGTCCATGTCGACGCCAAAAGGGCTTGACGCCAAGTCTATCATTAACCCGCCGCGCTTTACGTATTTAAGGTTTGTTTTGTCGAATATAATACTTGGCACTGTGTTAATTATTATATCCATATCTGCCATAAGCTGGGGCAATTGCGCGTAACCCACCGCATTGTACCCGCACCCTTTTATAAGAGCGATATCCTCATGTTTGCGCGCGGCCGCGTAAACGTTGGCGCCAAACGCGGAAAGCAGCCGGCACAACACCTTCCCGATTCTGCCGAAGCCGGTCACCAGCACGCTGCTTCCATGTATGGTCGCCTGGGTGTTCTCCATAGCTATTTGTACGGCGCCTTCTGCCGAAGGTATGGCGTTAAATACCGCCATCTCCTCCCGTTTTAACAGGTCAAAGGCCTTAATGCCGCAGCGCGCCGCAAACCCTTGGAAGGCGGTAAGCATCCCGCCGAAGAGTATCTGCCCTGGTCTAAGCGCCTGAAACAGCTCTGCCAGGGTTATTTCCTTTGTGTTAAAGGGCGTATTCAAGTCCGAACCCTTTGTAAAAGGTATGGGGCCCACTATTATATCCGCTTCCCGCGCGGCCTCGTCCAAATCCGTTATATTTTCCAAACCGCCCGCGTAACCGGAGGGTCCGGTCCCGCCGGAGGGTCCGGTCCCGCCGGAAGGTCCGATTCCGGCTGAAAAGCCCGTTAATTTTACACGCGCGCCATCCTCTGCCAGCTGTTCGGCCAGGTACACGTTGCGCAGGTCTCCTCCCAGTACCAGAAAAGTTTTTTCCACCACATCCGCCTACCTTGATTAGTTTTGTTTCATATTATGGTGACAAACTGTATTAAGTGACAAGTATCAATATCTTAACCTAACGAATATGCTGATGGTATGCGCGGCTAACACATATGCGTCGAGCGCGGCGCGGCTGCCGCGGAAAATAGGGGGGAGGGCTGGTTATGTGCGGTATCGCGGGATTTTGCGGTTATGGCGCGGAAGCGTACCTTGCGAGGGCAGGGGGGGTTACCGCGGCGTTAAAGCACCGGGGGCCGGACGCGGACGGGGTTTATTTTTCCGAAAATATATGCCTGGTCCATACCAGGCTTGCGGTAGTGGATATAGAAAACGGCGCTCAGCCAATGGTGTTCGCGTCAGGGGATTCTGAAAAAGCGATTGTTTATAACGGCGAGCTGTATAACACAGAGGAGCTTTGGCGCGAACTGTCGGCGCTTGGATATAAATTTAAGGGCCGCGCGTCGAGCGCGGCTCGGCTGCCGGCTGTCTCGGACACGGAGGTGCTGCTGGCCGCTTACGTGGAATGGGGCTGCGCCGTGCTCCAGAAACTTAACGGCATATTTGCCTTCGCCATTTGGGACAGGGAACGCGGCACATTGTTCGCCGCCCGGGACCGTTGCGGCGTAAAGCCGTTTTTTTATTGCCACGTTGACGGCGGGTTCCTGTTTGCGTCTGAAATTAAGGCGCTGCTTAAACATCCCGGCGTGCGCGCCGTGGCGGACGAAGGTTCCCTGGCCGAACTGCTGCTGCTGGGGCCGGGCCGCACCCCGGGCTGCGGGGTATTTAAAGGAATATATGAATTACTGCCCGGCCAATATGGGATATTTGACGGACGCGGGTTTACTACACGGCAGTACTGGTCCCTTGAGGCGCGCCGGCACACCGACAGTTTTGATGAAACCGTCGAGAAACTCCGCTGGCTGGTTCCTGACGCTATTAAGCGGCAAACGGTCTCGGATGTCCCGCTGGCGTCTTTTTTGTCCGGCGGGCTGGATTCCAGCGCGATAGCGGCAATATCCGGCGTAAGCGGCACGTTCTCCGTTGATTACGCGGACAACGAGCGTTATTTTACGCCGGGGAAATTCCAGCCGGACAGCGACGGCAAGTACGTTGAAATAATGAGCCGCAGCCTGGGCGTCCGCCATACTGCCGTTACGCTATCTACGGAGGAAGTTGTAAACGCGCTTTATGAGGCGGTGGACGCGCGGGATTTGCCGGGCATGGCGGATGTGGACAGTTCGCTGCTGCTGTTTTGCCGCAGGGTTAAGAACAGCGGCGTTACCGTCGCCTTATCCGGCGAGTGCGCGGACGAATAAGCGCGCACATGATATACCCGCGAACGCTAAGATTTGCCGATAACCCTGCGGAGGCGGACTGCGTCCGCCCCTGCTGTCGGAATTTTCGCCGCAAAAGACGCGGCGAAAACGCGGTTTCGTCGCACCCTTGTTGGTCGGGTTCTCTATGGAAAATGTATTCGTTTGCGGGTATAACTATCTCCATTCCACTGCATGGGGATTCGCGCGGAACGCTTTTAAAGCATAAATTGTCACTTCCCGTAAAATCCCATCCACTTCCTCCAACGTCTTATCCTTACAATGATCATCTGAAATCATAATATGTGTTCCGTCAATGTAAAAATCCTCCGCAATATGTTTCGGTGGCAAAGGCTGCTCTGTAGCTATAAAAATCACACTCCTTGCCAAAATCTATGACTAACAAAGGTTGACACATGCTTTTTTTGCGATTTTGGAAAAATTTTTTATGGTTGCAATCAAAAAAATTTTAAAGTAAAGTGTAGGTCACAGCTTATAAGAAATATTAATGTAAGGCGAAAAAAATAATGACACTGCTGTAAAAAATAATATTTATTTGCGTGAATATTTTAGACTAAACTTAACGGATGTATTTGCCGAATAAAAACCAAAGAAAGGAATATGTTATTGTGGAAGCATTAAAACCTGAATACTACACATACGAGAATTGGCTGTCATTAAGGCGTGTTTGAAAACTCCTCAAAGCGCAAAATTTCGAATAAAACCGCTGTAATTTCGCGCTGGAATCCAGTTTTCAAACACGTTCTAGACGACGACATTTGTTCGGAATTAATTGACGGCCAAATAATAATGCTGGCCCCGCCGACACAGAGGCATCAAAAAATTTTAAGCGAACTTCACCGGCAGTTAAGGCGTGTTTGAAAATTCCTTAAAGCGCGAAATTTCTAATGAAACCGCTGCAATTTCGCGCTGGAACCCAGTTTTCAAACACGTCCTAGCCAATTTCCTTAAAGGTAAACCGTGTAAAGTTTTCCCTCGCCATTTGGCGTCCGGCTTGCAAAAGACGAGGATACAGAGGATTTATTAATGAAACAACATTGCATAGCTCAATAGTAGCAGCAG
>JAISYE010000071.1 GCA_031297485.1 Clostridiales bacterium | reverse complement strand
ATAGCGCCGATTATACTCACACACGAAAACATCTTCTAAAAATCTTTCAGTGTTTTCGTGTGTGAGCAACCAACAACCGGCGTGAAAAGTGCATTTCTTTTCGCGCCTTAGTATAGCTGAACGCCGCGAAAGAACCGCTTATCGTAAAAGTAGATCGCGGCGTTCGGGTTTTCCCGATACTGCGCCACGCGCATTGACGATGTATTGGTGGTGAACCAAAATTCACAGATGCCCTCACGCTTACGTGGAGGCAGCATCGCTTTCATATTCGGGAAACCGCTCTCGTCAACTGACGCGACAAACGCCACGCCTTGCTTGTCAATAAGGTTTCCGATTGTCTGTTTTGGGTTGCGCATCATAATTATCTCCCCATTCTCCGAATACTGTTCATACCGCTTCATTTGTACTGCACGCCGTTCTCCTTAAATGAGCCGATTTCGGCCAAGTTACTGTCCGAGCCGGATACTCGTCCGCAATTCGCCCGCGGGTATTGGCCCGGCGCAGGCGCGGATAGACCCGTCAGAGGTATCGCCTGACTTTTCGGCGGTATTCCTCGTATGCGGGGCCAAAACGCGCGAGCAGGGATTTTTCTTCGTTCAATATCTGCCGGTGAATCACAAATACGGCTGAGATAAAGAACAGCATAAAAAACAGGTTAGGATACACAAGAAAAGTACCGAAAAAATAAACGTCCATAAACAAGAATATCGGGTTTCGGCTTATGGCGAACGCGCCGGAGGTTACAAGACGGCCGCCGGACTCGTCAATGCCCACGCGCCAAGCGCTGCCGAAAGACACGAGCGCCGCGGCAAACAGGGTCAGTCCGGCGGCACATAGCGCGAGGCCAACCCATCCCGGCGCCGCGGCGTTCCAAAACGGCGGGGCTGGTATCAGCGGGCGGCCGAGCGCGGCGGAAGCGGTCTGCGCTGTCCACAGCGGCAACGCGGGAACCAGAATTATTTCAAGCAGCTTTTCGGACACCGTGTTCCCCTTGGCGAGCACAAACACCCTGACCCCGCGCGCCGTCAGCATGGCTGCCCGCCCTAAAAAGAGAAGCCAGAAGGCACAGAGCATAATGATAACCAAGGCGTCAGTCATTGGTCTCCGTCTCCATTCTTCGCGCCGTTCCTTGATAACTGGCCGTTCAATAGGCCGCGCATCGCTTCGACCGCTTTGTCGCTGATAACATGTTCTATCGCGCAGGCGTCCGTGTCGGCGGTCTCGTCGTCTATGTTCAGGATTTCCGTGAAAAACTGTTGGATGGTCTTGTGTTTTTGCGCGACGCCGGAGGCCATTGCCAGCCCTGTATCCGTCAAAACAATCTGCCTGTAGCGGCCCCCTTCCACAAGCCCTTTTTCTGCCAGGGCCGCCATCGCCGTGTTTGCCGTGGATTTAGTCACGGACATTTGGGCGGCAATGTCGGTCAGGCGCGCTCCGTGTCCCTCCCGCGACAGTTCATAGACGGCTTCGAGGTAATTTTCCATTGTAAACGACAGCTTATCCATACAAACTTATCCCCTAACGCTTAAATTTACTGGGTTCGCCCAGCAACACACCGTTAAGATTATGATAGCATGATAGGGCTAAAATCACAAGTTTGCTAAAGAGGTGCTTTCTACCGGCGTGGAGATTTAGCGCTGCTGAAAAGCTGAAAAATTCGTCCTTGCAATAGTTTTTGAAAATTTCATACTTAAAAGGCTTATTAACACATTAAAATTTCATAGGCGAGATGACTCCGAGTGAGTTCCCATAAGAAGGGAAAGGTCGGGGCGCTGCCCCATACGTGCAAACTTAAGGTTTGGGGAAGGTCAAAAGATTAAGAGCTTATTCCTGAATAAAGCAGAATGGCTTAAACACTGGATTTACTAAAATGCAGAAATGGCGCAAAATCAGCATTCTTACCTATTAAGGGATAGGCTCTAAGACCTTGGGGCCAACGAACAAACCATCGTTAGGCCCCAAACCCCGCTGGGGACTTCGCCCTCAGACCCCTTCTTAAGGGCAGCGAGTGCGATAGTCGAGCTTGCTCGACGAAGCGCTTTTGATGCAGATACAGCCTTTTCAATAAATAAGGGAGTGTTTGTTTTTTTAATTTCGCGCTTATGGGGCGTTGTCCCACACCCCGGGTTTATACGCATAAGCTTACCGGTAGTAAAGTTTGAAAAAAGGTGTGGCGCAACCGCCCTAAAAAAAGGCGCAACAAAGCAGATAACCTAAGGTTGAATCCTGGGACGAGGAATATATATGTGCTGATTGTTGTGATGCTAACGCCGCCGAGAGGATATATATGTACCATGATACCTGGACCACGACATTCCGATGGATGCGATATTTGCATCAAGGTGTCAGGCTTCCAACAGTGATGAGAGTTTACCAACCAGACTTGTTTGATGTAGATCAACACGATGTCCCAATTAACACTCCCATATCCTTGTCAACTGACCCAGCGCCACAACGCAGCAATGGAGACGATTATGGAGTAGGTATTGATGGTTTCAATTGGGGCGCAATGAATCTTATTGACATTGATTACCACGTTCCAGACCCTTACGAAAATGTCTGTAAAACATTCAAGCCGCAAGTACACAACGATTCCGGATATCATGAAGCAGAGGCAATTGAAGCAAGCAATGCGGCAATTGGAGACATTTTCGCCCAAAATGAAGAATTGACAATTACGCTTGCCGGGACAGAGCATAAGGCAATACTCCAGTAAAATCCATTTGAAATTTATACATAATAATGGTACAGTATATAGGTTTTAAGACGTAACGGAACAAACTTCAAAAGAGCAAACAATAAAATGAATGGTGGTGGCGTAATGAATGATTCTATGATGCCATCGAATTTCTTTACTTCAAGTGATGCTAAAAATGAG
>JAISYE010000070.1 GCA_031297485.1 Clostridiales bacterium | reverse complement strand
GACGCCCTTCGCCCGTGTTCTCTGCCGGAAGCAAATCTTTAATACGCTCCCAATCATTGTCGCTGATTTCGTGCCGATAAATCATCGCGTTCTCCCCCTGTTTTTGTCTGAATAATTATGATTCATTTGGAGGATTGTGCAATTTTAAGTTTTCAAACATGCCTAGTGACGCAATACTGGACACAGTGTATAAAGTCACCCGTATTATTTCGGCGATAGCGGCGGTTGTCCAACTCATGCGCGGTTTATAGCAGGCAAAAGCCCCGGGGTCTACATCCCCGGGGCTTTCTGTATTCCACTCTGAAATATGGGGAAAAATAACTATCAGCCAAGGACAGCTAGTTAACCTTGACATAATACTATATGCTTAACCCATATCTAGTGTACCTCATCTAAAATAAAAACGCTATATACTTAACCCATATCTACTGTACCTCATCTAAAATAAAAACGCAAGTGTTTTTTTGCTATTATAGCATCAAGTTATGGCGTTACAGGTCAGATGTCATAATAAATGCGAAACTAGTGCCTAATTTTTCAGAAAAATCACATCAAACATACAACATTTTTTTATTTTGTGTGTGTTTGAAAGGAGACCAATTTTGAGGTAAAATTCATAACTATATACAAGCAAACCCTCATAAATTTGGTCTTAAACAATTACCTATAACCTTCCGGTAACTCATGAAAACTTTTGAGCCAAATTTTGTAAATAAGGCAAGGGGGGCTCCAGCGGGAAATATTCCAACCCCATATATCCGTCGAACCCGGACTGGTCTATTGCCTTAAAGATATCAGGGTAATAAATCTCGCCGGTATGAAGCTCATGCCTGCCCGGGTTGCCGGCGGCGTGGAAATGCCCTATTTTGCCGATATTCTCCGTAATTCGGGTAATTAAATCGCCCTCCATTATCTGCTGGTGATAAATATCGAACAGTACCTTCACGAAGCTGCTGCCAACTTCACCCACAATGTCAAAGGCTTCCTCGGAGCTGTAAAGGAAATAATCCTTGGCCTCCTTTGTGTTAATCGGCTCCACCAGCAGCGTCACACCGGCGTCCGACAGCAGCGGAACACAGGCCGCCAAGCCCTCAATTAAATTTTGACGCTGCCGCTCTTTTGTGGTGCCTTCAAGGGTGTTTCCCACCTGGGTGATGAGTTTGGCGCAGCCCAATTTCCGCGCGGCTTCTATGGACTCCTCAAGCCTGATGAGATAAGTTTGCCGCAGGCCGGCGTCTACCAAACTGACAAATTTCGTACAAAACGCGGAAATGTTGATGCCAAGTTCCTCACGCGCTTGCTGTATGGCGGATAAATCCTTCTCCCACCAGGCCCAAAACTCCACTGTGTTTATACCGGCGGCGGCCAGGGCCTTCATGCTTTCCACAGTGTCCCGGCCATGGAACACAGCGTCCAGACAAACTGAAAATTTCATAAATGCCTCCCCTCCCCTCGATTACTTATAAAGCGGCCCGTACTTTTCGCAGGCTCGGAAATCCGCCCCTTCGGCGTCCTTTGTGCCGAACGCGTACCAGGAATGGGGCCGGAAAATATCTGTTTCCTCCACGTTATGAAGGGATACGGGTATGCGCAGCATACTGGCCAGAGTAATAAGCTCCCTGCCGATATGCCCGTATGTGAACGAGCCGTGATTAGCGCCCCAGGCGGCCATTACGGAATATACGTCGCGAAACGCGCCCGCGCCCTGCCGCGGCACAAACCAGGTTGTGGGCCAGGACGGATCCGTGCGCCGGTCCAGTTTCTCGTGCGCCGCGTCCGGCAGCAGAACGGTATGACCTTCGGCTATTTGCAGCACCGGCCCTATGTGTTCCACAAGGTTAAGCCGGATAAGTGTTACCGGCATTTCGGCGCGTGTGCGGAAATGGGAGGAAAACCCGCCCCCGCGGAAGTATCCCAAATCCGCAGGGCACCAGTCCACAGCGGCAAGGCACGCGTCAATATCCGTGTCTGTCATTTCCCACCATTTTTTCATCACGCCATTACCGTCAGCGTCCTTCGCGCAACCGGTGGCGTCCAGCGCTGCTGCGCCGGAATTAATCAGATGTATAAAGCCGTCCGCCGCCCGGCCTGCCGGAGGCGCGCCTGTCACCCTCTCCACCGCGGCGGGGCTCCAATAGGTGCGCACGTCCGCGAACACGCTGGCCGTGCCAGTAAGCAAGCCGCCGAACAGCATGGAGATGGCGTTGAGATTATCGTTTTCTGTGGCGAATACTGTGGGGGCCTTTTTCCCGTTCCAATCGAACGTGGAGTTAAGAACAGCCTCGGTAAAATCCGCGTTTGGCAGCCAGTCGGTCCACATGCGCTGTCCTTGAAAACCGCCGGCTATGGCGTTCCGGCCGCGCGCCTCCTCGTAAAAGCCCATTTTTGACAAGATTTCATTGCCTTGCATTATATCCCGGCAGATAAGGGTCATCTTGACCACAAATTCCCATTCTTTTTCCTTTGCCGCGGGCGTATGCCGCTTTTCCGCAGGATTCTTGTCAAAACCTTCCGGGCATTTAGCCTTTACAAAGGCCAGCGCCCGTTGGTATTCCTCCTGGTCGTATATGCCCAGCGTAATTCTGCGGTGAACTTCGCTCATATCAACCCATTCCGCGCGCAGTCCCAAATATTTTTGCAGAAAACGCGGATCAACACATGACCCCATTATACCCATGGAGACTCCGCCGATACCAACATAGGCCCTGTTGCGCATAAGCCCGACCGCAAGGGCCCCCCGCGCGAATAAAATAATCTTCTCCTTAACGTCGTCCGTAACGAATTTGTCCGTGGCGTCCTGGACATCGCGCCCGTAGATAGCGAAGGCTGGCAGTCCGCGCTGGGCGTGGGCCGAAAGCACGGCGGCCAAGTATACCGCGCCCGGACGCTCGGTGCCGTTAAGCCCCCATACGGCCTTTACTGTCAGCGGGTCCAAGTCCATGGTCTCGCTGCCGTAACACCAGCAGGGCGTAACCGAAAGCGTGGCGCAGACATTGCGCGCCGCGAAATATTCCGCGCACCGCGCGGCCTCCGCCCCGCCGCCGATGGTTGTGGGCGAAATAACGCACTCGGCGCGCTCGCCCGAGGGGTAGAAGCAATTTTCAGAAATAATACGCGCGGCCTCCCGGGCCATCCACATAGTCTGCTCCTCAAGCCCTTCGCGCACGCCGCCGTATCTCCCGTCGATTATCGGGCGGATTCCTATACGTGGGTAATCCATTAAAAAAACCTCCTGAATTCTATTAGACTGTATTTACTGCTACCTGTTAATCAAATCCTCTTGAATTTTATGCCACTGCGGGATAATCATTCGGAATTCCCTGTCTGAAAAGGCGGTGCATATTTCGCTTGAAACATAACCATCATCAATCATTTTCCTAAGTACGTATTCGTATTTGTTTATATCGCCGCCGTAATTGTTGTGCGTATGTTCGACAGTATTTCTGAACGTTAGGATAATGGATTTTTCCTGCGCGAATTTAAAATTACGGATTAAACGCTGTTGGTAAATTTCGTCCGCGTCGTCTACAACCTCAATATATTTGGTCCATGTGGAACATTCGTTAAGCTGGCGGCTTAGGGTCTTGGTTATGCCGTACACGCCGACAGTTTTGTCCATAAAAGTCCTTAAAAATGTCGATACCGACGAAAAATGTCCATCGCCAGTGAAGAATATAAACTGACCAATAGAGGTGTTTTGTATAGTCTCTTGGTAGATGTGGTCCAGCATTATAAAATCCGTAAAATCCTTCTTATTTTCCAACGCCTCGTTGCCGCAATCAATTATATCGCTTGTGATTGTGCGTATTCTGCTTCGCTCCTGGTTAATTTCATTCTTTGTAAAATCGCCGAAAACCTTAATTTTTTGAATTCTGCCGTTGGCCTTCACTTCGTTTAAAATACTGTTGAGGTTAGGCTGGACTTTAAAAATTTTAAGGAAACTTAAATAGAGGTATTCATAATCTATGAACACAACTGAGTTCAATTGTCCCACATTATCCGGCGGCTTCTTTATTGCCCTGAATTCAAGATTCATACATGTTTTCATCCTTCTCTGAATTCTATTATCGGTTAATACATATCAGCCGCAAAACATCGGCCTAAGGTATACTACCAGCATTTGGCTTGCAGGTCAAGAGGGTATTTGATGAAAAGTTATGCCATTTCTCAAGGCCCGCGAGTACAAAATCGCGGAACCCAGCCCTACGATTTTGTATTGGTTCTTATATCCTTTTGCTTTCAATTATATTTCAACCCGCTAATTATGAAGGCGGGAGCGCAGGTTCTAATTTTCTTGTGTCAAAATCTTCAAAAGGTTTAAAGGTAAACTGAGTTTTGCCTCTGGACGCAGTCCTCTTATTGCCTTTAGCCACATCCGGCCCGTTTCTCCGGTTAAAGTTTCCGCAAACTTTCTGGAGCGCTTGGAAGGCATCGGCCTTCCAAAATTGGCCCGTAAAAATATCTTTATTGCGATATAATAACAGGATGGCAGCAAAATTACAAGAGCGCGACCCTGCCACCCAAATTTTGAAAGACTCAAAAATAAAAATACAACATCGGCTGAGGTCATTCCTAAGAACGGAGTTGAGAAAGATTAAGCATATCAATCTCGTATGAACGAAATTGTCCCTTCCGCAATATAAATAGAAGAAAGACCCATATAAAACTAATTAGGTGTTTGTTATACTCGCTATACTAAGGCGCGAAAAGAAATGCGCTTTTCACGCCGGTTGTTGGTTGCTCACACACGAAAACACTGAAAGATTTTTAGAAGATGTTTTCGTGTGTGAGTATAACG
>JAISYE010000069.1 GCA_031297485.1 Clostridiales bacterium | reverse complement strand
CGCACTTAAGAAGGGGTCTGGGGATGAAATCCCCAGCGGGGTTTGGGGCAGAGCCCCAAGGTCTGAGGTTTTCATATTCGGCAAATGTCTTCGTGCATGAGTATAATACGAGCGGAGCGAGTTCGCCCTGCTCTAAAAAATACTGTACCTGCATCAAAAAGCGCTGCGTCGAGCAAGCTCGGCTATCGCACCCGCCGCCCTTAATAAGGGGTCTGGGGACGAGTCCCCAGCGGGGTTTGGGGCAGAGCCCCAAGGTCTTAATCTTTTGACCTTTCCCCAGCCTTAAGTTCGCGACTATGGGACGAGTCCCCGCGGGGTTTGGGGCGGAGCCCCAAGGTCTTAGGTTTTCATATTCGGCAAATGTCCTCATTCATGAGTATAATACAAACGGAAAGAGTTCGCCCTGCTCTAAATAAAATTTGTGCCCGCTCGCGGTATATATCTCTGAACTTGGCGTGACCGGCTTGTCAGCCCATAAAATTTTGTGACCAATAAAGCGCGCCGTCCTCCGATAGTTCTACGCCAACACCTAACTGGCTGAAATCAGAACTTAATATATTCGACCTGTGTCCCGGCGAATCCATCCAGCCGCTGACTACCTCCTGAGGCGTACTCTGTCCGTAGGCGATATTTTCTCCGGCGGCCCTGTAGGATATGTTTTCTTCATCGTAGGAAGTAAAGCAGCTTCTTCCGTCTGGCCTGTCGTGAGAAAAATATTCCGTAATCTCCCGGGCGCGGGTAAACGCCGCCGCGCTTAGGGCGCCGGAAGTTCCGAAATCCGGCAGGCCGGCTGCCCGGCGTTCGGCGTTTGTAAGGCGCAGAACCTCCTCCGCGTATGCCTGAAGGTCTATTACTGTAATGGAGCGCTCCGCCGTAACGCCGTTGGCCGCCGCCGCGGTTACGGTAACCGTGCCTCCGGCCGCGCACAGTATAGCCACGCCGCCATACACTTCCCCGCCGGTTACGGACAGGGCAAACGCCTTGTCCGTGGCGTCTTCGGGCTGTATGGCCACGTCCAGCTCGCATATGTCGCCGACTTTTGCTACCCGCTTGCTTAACGTTATGACTATCTGCTTCACCGAAACTGTTACCGTTACCGCGCATTGCGCGCTCTTGCCGTTCGCGCTTAGGGCGGTGACTGTGGCTGTTCCCGCCGAAACCGCCAGAATCCTGCCATCAGTTACCAAAACTACCGACGGGTCGCTGGATTCCCACGTCAAATCCTTATCCGCCGCGTCAGGAGGAAGCACCGCGTAGTTTAAGGCGTAGGTGCCGCCCTTGTCCATGGGCAGCTCCCGTTCGCTTATCTCCACCGCTTCAACCGGAATAGGGGTGGGCGTGGGGGTTGGTTCCGGCGTGGGCGTGGCCGTTGGTTCCGGCGTTGGGGTGGGCGTGGCCGTTGGTTCCGGCGTCGGGGTTGGCGTGGCCGTTGGTTCCGGCGTCGGGGTCGGCGTGGCCGTTGGTTCCGGTGTCGGGGTCGGCGTGGCCGTTGGTTCCGGTGTCGGGGTCAGCGTGGCCGTTGGTTCCGGCATCGGGGTCGGCGTGGCTGTCGATTCCGGCGCCGACGCGTCTGCGGCTGTATCAGCAGCCCCCGAAACAGGAGCATCCGTTGGGCTTCCATCCAAATTAGGATTGAACCCATCATTTACGCAACTCGACGCGACGCAAGCCAGCAAAACAATCATGATTAAAATAGAACGATTAAATAATTTCATAGTACCACCTTACACTCACGTAAGTTGAAATATTGTGAGACTCAAGGGTTCAATTCATATCTGCTTAAGGCGTGTTTGAAAATTCCTTAAAGCGCGAAATTCCGAATAAAACCGCTGCAATGATAGTCGAGCTTGCTCGACGCTTCGCGCTGGAATCTAGTTTCCAAACATATCCTAGGAATGACGAAAATATAGAATACCAAACTTTTTCGGAAATACGTTTAAGCGTTCGCATTTCCTGTGAAAAAGTTCGGCGTTTAACTAATTCGTCATTCCTTAGTCTTTCCAGTTGACAAACCACAAGCCCTCAATATGTTCAAAATTGCGTGTATTATTGGTTACAAGAATAATCTATTAACAACACAATAGGCGGCAATAATTAAATCGGCGGCAATAATTGGCCGGCCGTTTTTTCTCGCTTCCACATAGAGTTGCGCCGCCGTGTCCCAAACATGTTCGCTTAACTCACCAAGCGGAATCTTTTGGCGCAGCTGCGCAAACCCTGCTTATTTGCTTACCGCGCCGCTCTCAATGAAACCGCGCTAATTTCGCGCTGCGCCGAGCAAGCTCGACTATCGGAATCCAATTTTCGGCGTGTTTCAAAAACGTGTGTTTTTAGCAGACACTTTTTGGTTCATCAATATGCCAAGAACTCCGTAATTTCAAGGTTTGCCGGCGTTCGCACTAATGAAAAATGCCTACAACTTTTGAAACACGCCCAATTTTCGAACACGTCCTGGGAACGTCAAAAGAACGCCGGCTTTGACGGCCCTTTTTGCCGCGCGTGTTCCGGTCAGCCCTTATAAAGCCGGTAAGTCTCCGCGGCGTCGCTTAGGGCCTCAATGTTTGCCAAAGGCACCGCCTGGTCAATCTCAATAGAAATGCCCAGCCCGCCTTCCGGCATGTACATGGCTTCCACAGCCTCCCTGACATGGTCTTTAAGTTCCGCGGGCGACGCGAATGGGAAAAGCTGCCGGTCTAGGTCCAGGTTTATGGCCACTTTTCCCTTGCAGGCCCGCACGATATTGTCAAGACCGTTTGCCCTGAATTGCGGGTTAAGCATGCTAACCCCGCATTCAATAAGCGCCGGGATAATCTCGTGTATACAGCCGTCGCTGTGGAAGTACACCAGCTTCCCCGCCTGACGTACCATGCCGAACATTTTTTTGTAGCATGGATAAAAATATTTGAGCCACTTCTCCCTGCCTATGGCCAGCCCGTTCTGCATTCCCAAGTCGTCGCCAAATACCACCATCTCGCCCGCCCCGGGGAGTACAGCCTCAATTTGAATACAGTTGTAAGCCAGTATCTTGTCCAGCAGCACTTGCAGCTCGGGGGGCTCTTCCGCGAAATCGATCATGGCTTCCTCAAAACCGCGCAAGTCCAGCACGCGCAGGTACATAAATCCGTGAGGCAGCCGCCCGTCGCGGCATCCAGGTATTTGCAGCTTAATTATATCCTCTCTGGTTTTTACAGGGTGCTCGGTGACAATGGACTCCATGCCCTCCTGACTGTTGGTCCAGACACAGCCCCACTCGTCCGCGTATCTGCCCGCGCGGTAAGTTTTGGGCGTGTCAGTTTCATAATTAAACCGTTCGGCCAAGCCGCCGAAAATTACCGGATGCCGCCTGACCAGCGCCCGCAAGTCGTCCCCGTACTTAAGCCATACGGAAGGCAGCAGCGACACGCTGAACGGAATAACCTCCGGATGGTTGTAAAGCGCGGCTTTAATCAAATCATTCATTCTTAATTCACATCCCAAAAATTTATGCGGTATTTTTAATTCCAGCGGCTTGGCATGTCCGGGCATGTGCCGGCCCGCTTGGCCGCCCGGGCTTCCACAAAACATCCGCAGTGCCGGCATAAGCCTTCCGCCAGCCACTCGCAGTCCGCGCAGGCGGCAAGCCGCAGCCGGCAGGTATGTGCCGGCGCCCGCAGATCAGGGTCAAGGGATTGCACGTACTCGCGTATGTTATTAAAGGCTTCCCTTGATAATTCTTCCGTAAAACAGCGTCTGCACTCTGGCACCACAGCCTCTCAGCGCAGAGAAAGCTTCAAAACGCAGCGCGGCGGAATTTGAAACTTCACGCCCATGTCTGTGCGGAGAAGGTCCGTATAAGCTTCCGGCGCCACCTTGTTTGGGTTTTCAAACGTGTTATGGCCGGACATTTCGCTGGTGAGGATAACAGCGGAGACATCCTTAAAATCGTGACCAACAATAATAGTGTCGATGTCCTGAGGTTTATCTGCGGAAAGGTTAGCCAGGGTAATTGTAAGCGTATCATCCGCGGTTACGGAGGCGGATTCGTGAAGGTCCGGCACAGGGTGTTCGCCTCCGGTTATTTCCTGCTGGACAAAACTCGCGGCCAAGGTTGCGTCCTGATGGTCCTTGTACATATCAAACACATGGTACGTAGGTGTCAGCAGCATCTTTTCCCCTTCCGTGAGGATAAGCGCCTGCAGGACGTTGACGGTTTGCGCGATATTGGCCATGCGTACCCTGTCGCTGTGCTTGTTGAAAATATTCAGGGTAACGGCGGCCAAGACGGCGTCCCGCATGGTGTTCTGCTGGTACAGGAAACCGGGGTGCGAGCCGGGTTCCGATTTGTGCCAGGCGCCCCATTCGTCCACCACCAGCCCTACCCTGCCCTGGGGGTCGTACCTGCGCATGATGCCTTTGTGGACCCGGATCATCTCGTCCATAAGCAACGCGGAGTTCAGCAGCGAATACCAGTCTGTTTCGGACAGGTCAAGGGCCAGCTTGCCGCTGAAACAGTAGTGGTGCAGGCTAAGGCCGTCCATGTATTTACCAGCTTCGCGCATCAAGACCTCTGTCCAATGGTAGTCCGCGTCTGACGGGCCGCAGGCTATTTTCTGGACTTGGTTGCCGCTGTAATTATGGACGTAAGTTTGATAGCGACGGTATTCGCCGGCATAATATTCCGCGGTCATGTTGCCGCCGCAGCCCCAGTTTTCGTTGCCAACGCCGAAGTAGGGCAGTTTATAGGGCGCGGCGCTGCCGTTGGCCCGCCGCCAATCCGCCATGGGGGAAGTGCCGTCGAAGGTCATATACTCCGCCCATTCCTGCATCTCCTGCACAGAACCGGTTCCCATGTTGCCGTTTATATAGGGGGCGCAGTCTAGTTGACGGCACAAATCCATAAATTCATGAGTGCCGAAGCTGTTGTCCTCCACTACGCCGCCCCAATTTGTGTTAATCATTTTCTTACGGGTAGCCTTGCCGCCTACGCCGTCCTTCCAGTGGTACTCGTCCGCGAAACAGCCGCCCGGCCATCTCAGCACGGGGACGCGCACCCGCTTAAGGGCCTGCGCCACGTCATTCCGCACTCCGTTTGTGTTGGGGATGGGCGAGGCTTCGCCCACATAAATCCCTTCATAGATACAGCGGCCCAAATGTTCGGAAAAATGGCCGTAAATATTGCGGTTAATCTGCGTTTGCCGCTGGTACGCGTTTACTACCAGTTTGCGCATACATGTTCATCCTTTCATTATTGGTATCTTTACTATTTTAAGTAGAATAACACGGGACCGGCATAAATTCAACTGCAAACGGATAGAAGGACGTTAAAACGTTAAAATAAACGGCGTGTTTCAAAACGGGTATTTCCAGCAGACATTTTTCAGCTCGTCAATATGCCAAAACCTGTAATTTCAAGGCTTGCCGTCATTCTCATTAATGAAAAGTGTCTACTTTTGAAACACGCCAAATAAATTAAGGGATGAAGAAAAAATAAACTCCCAAACTCAAAAATTGCTTTGAGAGAAGAGCACCGCCATTATAAATTTAATTTGGGACTTTATTATTCAGCCATTCCCAGGACGTGTTTGAAAACTAGATTACAGCGCGAAGAGCCGAGCAATCTCGACTATCATTGCAGCGGTTTCATTCGAAATTTCGCGCTTTTAGGAATTTTCAAACACGCTTTAAGATGACTTTTTTAACGCAGTGTGCTAAAATATATGTAAAAAGGGGTGTTTAGAATGTCAAGTGTAACGGTTGAGGATGTTTTAATCTTAATAAAGGATAGTTTAGAAGAGAGCGGTAAAGAGTTTAACCGTCGTTTGGAAGAGAGCGGTAAAGAGTTTAGCCATCGTTTGGAAGAAAGCGACAGCCGCTTTATGCGAAGGTTAGAGGAATCCAGCCGCCAAGCCGAGCTCGATCGCAGGCAAACCGAGCTCGTTCGCAGGCAAACCGAGTTCGACCGCAGGCAAACCGAACTCGAAATGAAAGAGCTCCGCAAACAAGCCGAGCTCGAAATGAAAGAACTCCGCAGACAACTCGGCGGGTTGGGCAACAGGTTCGGCGACTGGGCGGAATCGTACTTTAACAAAAGAACAATTGATAAATTTTGTGAACTTGGCTACAAATTCACAAAAAGCGGGCGGCTTGAGTTTAAGGACGCCAACGGAGACTGCTTCGCAGAGGCTGATATTTGGATGGAGAACGGCGAATACGTTATGGTGGTTGAAGTCAAGTCCGACTTGCGAAAAGACCATATAGACGAACACCTTGAGCGCATTCATAAAATACGCGAATATATGGACGCGCGCGGCGACAGCCGTAAAATCCTCGGCGCGGTCGCCGCTATGACCTTTTACGGCGGCTGCGAAAAATACGCGGTCAAAAATGGCCTCTACGCTGTTACGCAAAGCGGGGAGAATGTTATGCTTCTCGAAACGCCAAACGGCTGGAAACCTACAGAGTTCTGAATATTGATGTGTGTAGGCGCATAAACAAAAAAGCCGCGTTGTTTTACAAAATCATTGATTAAACCGGCCTTGCCGGACAAAAGGCTGATATACCTGCGGATGTTGAGATTTGCCGCAGGGCGCGGGCGAACCAACAGACAACCCACCGCAACGGACAATTCACCGCAACGGACAATTCACCGTTAGGATTCGCCCCTGCAGAAAAGCGCCGCACTAGCCGCACTTGGAGAAGGGGTCTGGGGGCGAAGTCCCCAGCGGGGTTTGGGGAGGAGCCCCAAGGTCTTAATCTTTTGACCTTCCCCAAGCCTTAAGTTCGCACGTATGGGTCTTTTAACGTTCGCCCGCACCTATTGGAAAATGTATTCGTTTGCGGGTATAAATGCCGATTATATTTGGACTTACCGGGAACCCTTGTTATTCAACGCTTTTTAAGGCGGATACCATGTCAATGGCCTTAAATTTTCTGCCAATCAAGAAATTAACAAACAGCGTAAAACCGAGCGTAAGGGCGCAAACCAGCACGCAGCTAAGGGGCGAAACAAAGGGCCTGGCCTGGGAGTCAGGAGTAGCGGAAAGCCGGAGCAGCAGCCGCAGCAGAGCAAAGCCGAGCGCTAAACCAGGCGGCAGCCCGAACAGCGTGATCCAAACGCTCTCGCGGAGTACCAGCCGTTTCATTTCGCCGCGGCGAAACCCCAGTACCTTAAGGGTTGCCAGTTCACCCGCGCGCTCGTGATAATTCAACCGCCCAAGCATCATCATCACGGTAAACGCAAGCCCAGCCGCAAAGATTATCAAGATTACACGTATTGTCCACAGGAATCGGAGAAGCACCTTGAGATTCTCCTCCATTTCCTCCCTTGTTTCAATAAGCGAGACCCGTGAGTCGCTTTCCAGCACGCTGGTGTCTAAACGCTGCCCCTTGACGAAGAATACCATTGGCGTGAATTCAAGGCCGGATATTTCCTTAAAAGCGGTCCTGCCAATGTAAATTTCATCGCCAACAGGAAAATCCACAATACCGGATATTTTTAATACCAATTTCGTCCCGTCCAAACGCTCCGCGGCCACTGCGCCGCCAATACCCGTGCCCAGGGCCTCCGCCATTCTGGGGGTAATCAGCGCGCCGCTGCCCGGCATAGAAACAGGCATGCCATTTTCATCAGTGAAATATAAAGAACTTTGGCCGTCCTCCAAAATAACCAGGTAAGGATTCCGCGCCAGCCCGCCTTCGCCGTAAATATACACGGTGAATGCCATAGCGGTGTCGATGTGTTCCGCGCCCTCAATGGCCGCCCTTATTTCTTCCAGCGGCATGGGCCGTTTCAGTTTGATTTCCGCGTTGTACTGTATCGTTTTCTCAAAGGCCGAGGCAATCATCGCGGTCATGGAGTCGTTAAGCCCGAATCCGCAGACAAGCAGGGCCGCGGAACCCGCTACGCCCACCAGCCCCATGAATAGACGCGTTTTGCCGCGGAATAAATTCCTGGTCACAATCTTCCCGCTGAAACTAAGTCTGCGCCAAAAAGGCGTAATCCTTTCCGCCAGTATCCTATGCCCCCGCGCCGGCGGCTTGGGGCGCATGAGCGCCGCCGGGGCCCAGGCAAGGGCGCGTTTGCAGGATAACAGCGCCGCGCCGCAGGTTACAAGCGCAACACATAGTACCGACACAATAAAATGCCAGGAAACCATTTTTACACCCTTAGCGTCAATGGAATAATAGAGAATACCCAAGCTGTAAATATATTCCGCCAGCAGCCGTGAAATAAGCCCGCCTAAAATCGCGCTGGGGACAGTAATAAGCGCGCCATAAACAGCATACCGCGCCATAATCTCCTTTTTGGAGAAACCTACGGAGCGCAATATCCCCAAATTCTGCCGTCCCAGCTCCATCATCCTGCCCACTGTTATCCAGGTTACAAGCGCGGCAGTCAGGAAAAAAACCAGAGGCAGCATACCGCCTATCCGTTTTATGCCGGCAATATCCACGGCAATATTACTCACGCTTGGCTGGCTTCCCCGGCTTATGACGTTGACATTGCCTAAAACGCCGCGAATTTGCGCGGTTATTTTTTCCGGCGCGTCCGCCGTGTCCTTGGCCAGACAAATAAGTAACTCGTTGTAGGGGGATTCCAAGGCGGACGCGCCCACATACGCGAAGCCGTATTTTTTATAGTCTGGCAGGGCTAACCCGTCCGGCGCGTAATAAATATATTCCGCGTTCCGCACAAGGCCGCGCACAAGCCAATCCCGCGTCTGTTCGCCCACGGAAATTTTTACGCTGCCGCCAACGCGCAAATTGTTTTCCTCCGCGAAACGCGTGTCAATCCAAATGGAGGAATTGTCCCTTGGGTCAAATGGTTCCCCTTCCGCTGATTCAGGGATATTAATCTCAGGCGTGTCCTCCAAAGCGTGAATTTTTAAGATGGCGTTCAGATTCCCCGCCACGCTTCCCTCCGCCATTTTCCTGCGGCAGGCGGACGCTGTCTCCGGCAAGGCCCGTATACGCTCCAAGTCAGCCTCTGTTACTGTTGGTTTGTAAATCCAGTAATCGGCTAAATTGGCCTGCGTATAACAGCTGTCTATTTCTTCCTCAATACTGCTGACATATAGGTTAAGACCGGAAAAGAGCGCGGCGCCCAGCGTACATACGACGACTATGGCCAGAAGGGACGCGCGGTTTTCGAAAATATCACGGACTATCTTCTTTTGCAGCATATTTACCATTGTATTCCCTCCAAATCCGCGGGGGATTCCTGAACGGCTTCCGTGACTGCCCTGCCGTTTTTCATACTGATTAAGCGGTCCGCGGCAGGGGCTAACAAAGAGTTATGGGTAATAATCACGACGGTTTTCCCCATTTGGCGGCTGATGTCAAACAAAACCCGCAGCACCGTCTTGCCGGTCTCTGTATCAAGCGCGCCGGTTGGCTCGTCGCAAAGCAGCAGTTCCGGGTTCTTGCAGATTGCCCGGGCAATGGCCACGCGCTGCTGTTCGCCGCCCGACAGCTGGGCAGGGAAATTGTTCATTCTGTCTGTTAGTCCGACAATTTCCAACGCCGACTCCGGCAAAAGAGGCGATTCGCAGACTTGCCGCGCGAGCTCTACGTTCTCAAGAGCGGTAAGGTTAGCGATAAGGTTGTAGAACTGAAACACAAAACCGATTTTATAACGGCGATAGTCGGTCAGGGCGTCGTCGTCCATGCCCGTGATGTCTTTGCCTTCGAAAAATATTTTGCCGGACGTGGCGGTTTCCATGCCGCCCAGCAGGTTCAGCACGGTGCTTTTTCCCGCGCCGGAGGGTCCGAGAATAATACAAAGCTCACCTTCTTTAATCTGGAAGGAGACTTCATTTGCCGCACGGATCAGGACTTCTCCTAATTGGTAATGCTTGCTTACTTTTTCAAAAATAACCTTTGACATGAACACTTCTCCTTTAAAGTTATAAACTTTATATTCATTTCTAGTTCATATATTATCTTAAAATATATTGACCTGTCAAGGGGTTTAGGATAAAATATTTACATAACAGGTTTGCAAAGTTCATATTTGGAGGTAATGGAATTTGGATGGGTTTGAGAAAAGACGTGACGAGAAGAAGAAGGCAGTTTTGCAGGCGGCGTTCGCGCTGTTCGACCAATATGGTTTTGACAGGGTGACAGTAACGGACATTGCGGAAAAAGCGCATGTTTCGAAGGTGTCCATATACAATTTTTTTGAAAGCAAGGACAATCTGCGGCGTATAATTATGAAAAACCTATTTGATGAGGCTATTGCGCAAAAAGCGGCATTTATTGAGGCGGAACGGCCGTTTATTGAAAAAATCGGCGGTTTTATACAATTACAGACGCAATATTACGGCAGACACAGCCTGCCGTTCTTTTTTGAGGCTATTGAAAGCGACCCTGTTATCCGTCAATATTTTGACGAATACAGCGGCGCCAGCCGGAAGCTGGTTTGTCGGTTTATTGACGCGGGCAAGAAGGCGGGCGCTATACCGGCCGGCATATCCGACCTTGCCATTGAAATTTATGTTGATATTTTCGAGAGCTACTTCCTTCAAAACAAAAACAACCTTGGTATTATTTTGGAGCGCAATCCAGAACTGGCGCAGGAAATAAACATGCTATTTCTGGACGGGCTGATTCAAAATTCTAATGTGAAAGGTTAAGGCCCTTAAGCGCTGGGGAAGGTCAAGACCCTAAGACCTTGGGGCCTAACGATGGTTTGTTCGTTGGCCCCAAACCCCGCTGGGGACTTGTCCCCAGACCCCTTCTTAAGAGCGGCGAGTACAGCGCCTTCGATGCAGGCACGGCCTTTTCAATGATAGCCGAGCTTGCCCGACGCAGTACCTTTCTTTTTGCGCGTCAGGGGACGCGTTTTTAATGCGGGGATCGGCTCTCTTTTGGCTCTCTAAAAAATTGGCATATTGCGAACGGGCATGAATTTCACTTGGGGCGAGCGAACCTAACGGTGATTTGTCCGTTGGTTCGCCCCTACTATGATTTATAAGCGGATACACCACTGGGGCGTATCTGTCCATTTTCTTTGTATACCCGCGGCAGGCTCAGCGGCCGCGGGTACGTGTCTTTACACCGGCGCGGCGCATATAATGTCCTCGTCAAACTTCCGCTCGATTACACTGTTGGGCGGTACTACAAGGAAATATTTTTCATTCCAGGGTCCTTCTATAAGTTCCCGGAGCAGCTTGTCGGTTCCGGGCAGTTCTTTAAATTCCCAACTCAGGGAGTCCGCGCACATCTTGGTGTAATTCCTGTGTTTGCCGTTCTCCAGCGTGTCCCAGCCTATGTAAGCGCACACCTTATACTTTGTAAGCCAGGACTGCTCCATTTCCATTAAATAATCCGCGTTTTCCTCGCCGAAGCGTTCCGTATAACCAATGCGGGCAAGCTCCGCGCGTTCCTTGGACGGCATCAGGGTATTTTCGATCCATCCATTGGAATACCAATAGACCCCGCCGCTGTTGGCGTCGAAAAATTCCTGATACGCCTCGCGGCTGCCCAGCAGCAAAGACGCGCAATCATGCACCCGGGGCACGACCAAGGTCTGCCCGCCGCTTTTGAGCCCCACCAGGGCATTGGAGCACAGCCCGTAACCCAGGGCTACCGCGTCGTATACATGAGGCAGTTCCCCTCCTATGCACTCCGAATTGTTGTTAATCTTGTCAATTTCCTGCTGCAGCATTAGGTTCAGCTTTTCCGGCACGTTATGAAGCCCCTGGCGCAAAAAATCCGCTTCGATTATATGAGCCGAGTTATAGCTTATATACGCGATTTCCCTGGACAATACCCGGCAGCCGATAAATTTTATTCTCATGTCCCATCCTCCGTTTCCGTATTGAATAATTCATTATAATACTAATTAAAATTTTGTAAAAGCCCTTGACATAAACCCGCGCTGTTGCAATACTTTGCGTGGATACCGGCCAGCATCGCGCGGGGCGGCATGGGCATAAATATTTACAAGATGCCGTATTAAATTTTGAAAGGATGAAAGTTATGACAAGTTTTAACAATCTAAAAATAACGGTACGCAGCGGAGAACGGGCGCTGGACGCGCTGAAAAGGAGCGGCGTGTCCGTTGCTGGGGCCTGCGGCGGCGCGGGTGTGTGCGGAAAGTGCGGGGTAATTTTTATAAACAATGCGCCGCCGGCAACCCAAGAGGACAAAAAATTTTTTACGCCGGAAGAACTGGAAGCGGGCAAGCGTCTGGCCTGCAAGGCTGTTGCGGATGAGGACGCGGAAATAGGCTGGAATGGTGATGCCGGGGATATACGCGTTTTAGACGTGTTTGACACCGAAATGCTAAAGGATATAAAAATAGAGGAAGTACGAGCCGTACCAGTCAGCGTGGAAAAAAACGACCTAGATATACTGCGGGCTGTTTGCGGGAAGGCGGGGGCGGGTTCGGCCGCGTTCGGCGCCCTTGTCTCCTTGGGGGCGGCGCTGGCGGCTTCGCGCCAGGCGACGGTGTATACGCGCGATAACAAGATAATAAGCGTCAACCAGCCTCCGCTCGGCCTGTCCCTGGACATCGGCACGACGACCCTTTCCTTCCTGCTGGCGGACCTGGCGACAGGGAAAACGGCGGCCTGCTATTCCACGGTAAACAGCCAGCGGGAATACGGCGCGGACGTTCTCACACGCATAAAGGCGGCAAGCCCGGAGGAACAACCGCCGGCGGACAACGCGCCAACGGACAGCCCGCCGTTAGGCAAGCTGAAGGAAATGCGGGCAGCGGTTCACAGGGACATAGAGCGCGGCGTTAAGGAGGTTTTAAACGCCGCCGGGGCTGCGCCGGAAGCAGTGGCGTGTTTTTATACCGCGGGCAATACGGCAATGGTTCAGCTGCTGCTGGGCCTGCCCTGTGAGACAATGGGCCGCAGCCCCTTTGCCGCCATGTTCATGTCGAGCGGCGAGTTCCACAGCCGCGAGCTGTTTCCGAACCTGCCTTTAGCATGTCCGCTTTACATTTTTCCGGCGTTTTCATCCTATGTGGGCGGCGACATTGTGGCTGGCTCGTATTTTTGCATGAGCGGCACGCGGAAGGAACTGCTTGTGGATGTGGGCACTAACGCTGAAATACTGCTTGCCAGCGGCGGCGTGTATTATTCCGCGTCCGCGGCGGCAGGGCCGGCTTTTGAAGGCGGCGGCATTGCCCGCGGGGTGGCGGCCGTTACCGGCGCGATAGCCAGGGTAGCGGCCCGTGACGGGGGGCTTGTGTTTGAGACAATAGGCGGCTGCCCGCCGGTTGGAATATGCGGTTCCGGCGTGATTGACATTCTGGCGGCGCTTAAGGAATTAGAATGGATGGACGAAACCGGGCGTCTGACCGGAGAATATTTTGATACCGGAGTTCCGGTGGCAGAGGACGCTGCCGGCGGGCAGATACGTTTTTATCAGAAGGACATACGCGAAGGCCAGCTTGCGAAATCGGCTGTACGGGCGGGCATAGAAATTTTACTGGAGGAGGCCGGGCTTAAGTACGGGGACATAGAGGCCGTATACCTGGCCGGCGGCTTTGGGTTCTACCTTGGGCTGGAAAGCGCCTTTGCCATTGGAATGCTGCCGGAGGAATGGCGCGGTGTTGTGCGCGCGGTGGGGAACAGCGCGCTGGGCGGGCTGTACAGGGCCATGCTGCAAGGCGGGGACGAACCCCAACGCCGCGCGGCTGTTAGTTCCAGGAACGTAAATCTGGCGGCGCATCCCAATTTTCAGGACCTTTTCGCCGAGTACATGTTTTTCTGACACGGAGCGGTTCACACCGTTAGGTTCGCCCGTGTTATACTTACGAACGAATACATCTGCCAAACATGAAAACCTAAACCTAAAACCTAAGACCTTGGGGCCAACGGACAGTTCACCGTTAGGCCCCAAACCCCGCTGGGGACCTAACGATGGTTTGTTCGTTGGCCCCCAGACCCCTTCTTAACGGCGGCGAGTGCGATAGTCTAGCTTGCTCGACTCAGACCCCTTCTTAAGGGCAGGAAGTGCGGTGAATTTAATGCGGCAAATCTCAATGTTCGCGAGTATATACTCACACACGAAAACATCTTCGTCGGGCTTCGCCCGACTATCGCTAAAAATTATTCAGTGTTTTCGTGTGTGAGCAGCCAACAACCGGTGCGAAAAGTGCATTTCTTTTCGCGCCTTAGTATAGCGCCTTTTTTGAGAAGCTTACTGACCTGCCTGTTGGGGAGGTTCAAAGACCGCAGGCTAATCAAACCGCAACAGAACCTCCGAT
>JAISYE010000068.1 GCA_031297485.1 Clostridiales bacterium | reverse complement strand
TGTATGCCGGAATGTTAAACAATGAAATTGTGTCAATTTTTGTTTTAAGCAAGGAATTTGACAAAGAATACTTGAAAGCGCAATGGGAATATAAAAATGATGATTATATAGTTTTACACCGAATTTGTGTGAAGGTAAATTTTCAAAATAAAGGTATAGGAACTAAAACGATGAAAATGATAGAAGAAAAAATGAAGGAAGAAGGGATAAAATCAATACGGTTGGACGCGTTTTCTAAAAATCCATATTCCTTAAGGATGTATAATAAATTAGGATATAAAAAAGTAGGTGAAGCAAATTGGAGAAAAGGATTATTTTATATTTTTGAGAAAATGGTATAGAAAAAAATAATAAAGTACGGGGGCACTTCGCATAACAGGACTGTTTACGCTTCGCCTCCGGCAGGCGGCTCGGGCTGCGTTTTGGCTAGTGGTGTATCCGCTTATAAATCATAGTAAGGGCAAACCAACGGACAAATCACCGCAACGGACAACCCACCGCAACGGACAACCCACCGCAACGGACAAATCACCGTTAGGGTTCGCCCGCATCCCCATAGCATTTGCGGTTGCGACTGCTACGTCGAGCAAGCTCTACAATCGGCCAAAAACATTTATTGCTCCTTTAAAATATCGACGGATACACCATTAGGATGTGTTTGAAAACCCCTTAGAGCGCGAAATTTCAAGTGAAAACGCTCCAATTTCGCGCCGCGTCCAGCAAGTTCGACTATCGGAATCCAGTTTCCAAACGCCTCCCATCAATCCACCAACGCCTCCCATCAATCCACCAACGCGTTTAGCCCGCCCCCTGTTTTCATTCCTCATTGGCGCCTTTCTGAAACACCAAAGGGGCTTAAAAGAATTTCTTTCAAACTTCAAAGCTTCATGACGATATTTTTCAGCATATAAATAAGCTGCAGCGCAATTAAAAAGAACAATAAAGTACTGTTAATAAAGCAGTCTGTTGCCAAAGACACATCCCAACCCCATCCGCGCGCCCATATAACAGAAAGCAGCGCGGTGGGGCAGGCGATTAAGGTAAGCAAAGCCAAGGCGGTAACAGGGTCGGTAAGCGTCATAATAAGGGGAAGGCAGAGCAGGGGTATCAGCAAAACCTTACACGCGGAAAACCGCAGCGCCCACAGGTTTCGGACAATAAGCCCAAGGTCCTTATTGGCAAGGGTAAAGCCGAGAATTAAGAGCGCAAGCGGGGACACGCAGGCGGACAGGGCGGAAAGCGCCTCTGCCGCCGGCGCGGGCATTGCGGCCCCGCTGAGGGAAAAAATCAAGCCGGCCAGCATACACACAATACAGGGGTTAAGTAGGAGGCGGCTAAGGCTCACGCGTTTCTTTCCCACAAGAAAAAAGGGGTAAAACAAGTACCAGCAGAAAATATCGGTAACTAGGCCATACAAAATTGCAACCTTAAGCCCGTAGGGCCCCAGCATAATTTCTGACACCGGTATGCCGATATAGGTAACGCACGAGGACCCCAGCATAAAAGTGAGCAGCGGCTCTTGCCCATGATTGCGGAACAGAAAGAATTTACCAAGCAAAAAAAGCGTGACAGCCGCTGCGCCGCAAACAATAACCACGCTAATACTTTCGCGCCAAAGCCCCCACATATCCCTTTGCGCGAAAACTTCCAGCACCATGGCCGGATAGCATATCATGAGCAATATGTCTGAAAAAAGCGTAATGACATTATCCGGCAATTTCTTTGCGCGCGCAAAAATAAAACCCGCAACAGGTATAAGCACAAGTTTCAGCATAAACTTTTCTTGTCCCCCACATCGCGGAACAAGCCTCTTTCGGCGCAGCAGCGTTCCAAGGCCGCGTAAACGCCCCGCGGCACGCCCTCGGGATAAATCCGGTCCATTTCCAGCAGCAGAGCGCCTACTACCGGCTCAAAACGCGCGTTCGCGCAGTAGGCTTTTGGCAACTGTTCCTTTAAATGTTTCTCCACCAGCACTGGGATAATATTATCGCCCTTGCACACACTGCCGGACATGATTACGGGCAGCGGCCGGTCGAAAATATCAAGCCTTTTCGCGGCTACTATCACATAATTGGCCAGCGCCGCACAAAATTCGTCAATATATCGCAGGGATACGGCATCACCCATTCGTATGGCCTCAAACAACAAGGGGCAGAAATTTTTGTATACAGGGCGTTCGGGCAGTTCGTTCTCCCTTCTTCCGGTGGTGCAAAGCATGTAGAATTCCTCTACAGTGGAAAAGCCGACGGCGTTAAGCAAAAGCTGGGTCAGCGCCGTCTCCGGGGCCAACCCCACGCTGGCGTCCACCACGGCTTCCAGGACAAACCGGCCGATGGCTTCTCCTCCTTGGTGGATGTCCTTCATATAATAAGCGTATTCATAATTTTGGCCGTCGCGGTTGCAGACCGCGCAGTTGGCGCCCGTCCCCAGACAGATTACGGCGCAGTCGCGGCCAAGCCTTTCCGTTCCCCCGCGCAGCGCTCCGATACAATCGTTATAATAAGAAACCTCATAGACCCCGAGTATCTCGCGGAGATGCCGCACGCCCAGCGGAAACTCAAAAGGCCAATCCGCCCCGGAACAGCTCGCGGAAACCCGGTCCACGCCTGACATACTCAGCCCCGCGTCCGCAAGCGCTTTATCAGCGGCAAAACGGATACGGACCATTTTGCGCTTCCGCCGTTCGAGATATTCCGGCGTCCATTCTAGGTCGTCGCCAAAGCCTAAAATATTTCCCATATGATCCGCGACAATGACATGCGCCTTCGTGCCGCCCAAATCAACAGCCAAAATCATGGACATGTTCTTCTCTCCTCATCAATATCATCGTTTAAGCGGGTGATTAATCGGCGTGAAAACGGCGGTATCCCTGTCGCCGGTGACCTCCGCTTCCGCCGTAAGCATTTCGTAATTTTTTACCATTGCCGCAAGCCCCCAAACACTGCTTGGCGGCAGACCGCTGGCTTAGAGCCTATCCCTTAATAGGCAAATAATAGGCAAAAATGCCGATTTTGCGCCATTTCTGTGTTTTGAAATCCAGTATTTAAGCCATAGTTCCCGCAAACATTCTTACTACACGCATTAAACCGCTTATTTTCAAGGATGTATGAAATGTGCAGCGCAAATTATTTTTCACTACACATTTCATGAAAAGCCCTATTTAGTCAGGTTTCGGGCTTGTAGTGAGAAAAAAGGTCGGGAACTAAGGTTTAAGCCATTCTGTTTCTGCTTTATTCAGGGATAAGCCCTTAGAGCCTATCCCTTAATAGGCAAATAATAGGCAAAATGCTGATTTTGCGCCATTTCTGTGTTTTGAAATCCAGCATTTAAGCCATTCTGTTCTGCTTTATTCAGGAACCCTTAATCGTACTGATAAACGCGTTGGATTTCCGCGATGGCTTTTCCCGCGGCCTCCATGTTTTTTTCCTGCATCTCGCACAAATCGCGGCATAGTACCGTACCGCGCGCGCCCGCTTTGGCGATAGTCATAAGCCCGTCATATACATACTGAGGCTCACATGGGCGGTATTTGTGACTTTCCGGACCCGACGGCATGTCAATGCCAATGCCCGGGTAAATCGGCACCGCGTCATCCACCTCGGCAATATACGCGCGGGTATCCTTTTCGAGATAGTCCAAGCCAAGACCCTGCTCCGGCAGCCGCGAGAACTCGTTAAAGTCCACGTCCCAGTCAAAAACCGCGTTAACGGCTCTGGCAGCCTGCTCCAACGTCCGGTCATAAAAGAGGGCTTGGTGGATACGCTGTATGTAGCGGTAAAAGCGATATCCGCCACAGGTGTGGTCCATTTTCGGCTTTATCCAATCGCAGTAGCGGCGCATCTCACGCACATTAAACAGCGCGCGCATGAATGGGTTAAACGCGCGGGGATGCCACACGTGAAACCCGACCTTACGGCTCGGGCTAACTGCCTTTGCCGTTCCGTAGACCTCGGCGAAAAGGCTTAACATGTTATCATACCACATCTGGTTCCATGCCAAGACCTCCGGGAACCGGCTGATAATGCGGAGAAACTCCACAAAATAGCCCTCTGGCGGCGGCGAAGTGTCTCGAATATCTGTCAGCGCCATTCCGGGAATCGCAAAGGGGTCCTTGTTTTTAAGCGCGGCCAACCAGCTTCTTTCAGAAAACTCCAAAAGCCGCAGGAAGCCTTCCTTGGCCTTTGACGCGTCAATGCCGCGGCGGTGCGCTTCTTCCAGGCAATAGGGGCAAAAGCAGGTGCCGGCGTAGGGCTTGCGCCCCATTGTCGATACTCCGCTTCCGATTAAAACACCTGTCAAGGGGCCGTTGCGTTCCGTGTTAAAGATTACCCCGTCTATGGGATAGCCGCGCAGTTGGTCTTCGACTACGGCGCAATGGTACGCGCGGTACTCGGGATTTAACAGGCAGGGGCGGTGGCTTTTCCGGCCGAATTGGTCAATCTCCAGCACGTGAGACAAATTTCGCAGTTGTGCGTTTGGGACCTGGATAAAGCCGTGTTCGTCAACTTGTTCCGCCACCGCGCTTTCGGACATCGGGTGGATAAAATCGTAGGACAAAAAATGCGAATAGACCTCCATGCCGCGCTCGTGTGAACGGTCTGTAAGCTCCCCGAGAATGTCGAAGCCCTTTTTCATCAGTTCGGACGGGCGGTCGCGCAGTTTTGTGAAGGCGTAATATTCATCGCGCGCATGGTATCCGCTCTCGCCGTAATATGTGCGCGCCTGAATAAAGACCGCGCTGACATGCACGGTATCTTTCAGGTAATCAAGAACCGGCTCGACGCCTTTTTCATAAAAGTCGGACGCCTTCGTAGGCAGTCCCACAAAGAAATTCATAAACCTCTCCTCTTTCCGCTTTCAAATACGCCTTAGTTCCTGTAAATTATAAGAAATTTTCCAACACACTTCCAACACGCCCTAGTTCCTGCAAATTATAAGGAATTTCCCAACACGCCCTAGTTCCTGTAAATTATAAGGAATTTCCCAACACACTTCCAACACGCCTTACTTCCTGTAAATTATAAGGAATTTCCCAGCACTCCCTAGTTCCTGCAAATTATAAGGAATTTCCCAACACTCCCTAGTTCCTGTAAATTATAAGGAATTTCCCAACACTCCTTACTTCCTGCAAATTATAAAGAATATACGGACAGCTTGTCGAGTCGGATTTATTACGCGCCAGCAAAAAAAACACGTTCAGCATGAAAATATATCATCCCGGGGACCGATTGACATCTTATGGCCGCGAAACCCATAATTGACCCGTAATCCCGTAGTCCTGTAATCAGAGGATTTTACGCCAATAATAAGGGCTTATCCCTGAATAAAACAGAATGGCTTAAATACTGGATTTGTTAAACGCAGAAATGGCGCAAAATCAGCACTCTTGTCTATTAAGGGATAGGCCCTAAATTTAAGGAGGACATGCAACATGTATCAGCCGTTGTTGAATCAACTTACAGAAAGCCGGTATATACGCCGCCCCATGAAGGCGGACCTCACATATTCGGCTTTCGAGCGCTGGCAAGAAAAGCCTGTGCTTAAAACACGGCGTCTGCGGCTATGCGAAGAATTTGACACGCTGCGCAACAAAGGTATCGGCACGCTGCATCGGGATTTTACACGGACCTGTTCCGGCGAAGGCAGCGTGCGGCTGGACACGCCAACCGCCACAGCCGTCAAAAACCCGACAAACCGCAGATACGCGGAGCCTGGCTTTATCTATCCCTTCGCGCGTGAGGATCTCACCGAGTATAACCGCCTCTCGTTTTGGGTTTATGTGGAAGCGCCGGGGTTTGCCACACAGTTTGTGGTAGCCGCCCTGCATAATGCGGGAAAGCATATTATGCCCGCGCCGGGCCGCTTTGAGGGGTTTCATCACGCGGATGTCACGCCGGGCCAATGGACGCGTGTGATTTGGGAACTGCCCGATATTTACAGGGATAATGTGACCGGCGTCTCGGTTTATTCCTTTATACACGGTTCCCTCGCTAACGCGTCGGATTATATGTCCATCTATGTGGACGATATGCGGCTGGAAACCGTGGAACCCGAAAAAACGCGCGGGTGGGACCTGCCCGCCGGTTCCGTCGCCTACTGCCACAGCGGTT
>JAISYE010000067.1 GCA_031297485.1 Clostridiales bacterium | reverse complement strand
GCGGACGGGGGAGTCACGTTCCGTGAAACCGGGTCGCGTACCGCTATGCTCACAGTGTATTCGCCGCCGTCCGGCAGGTTTTCTATGGTAAATTCGTTGGCCGAGGCCGCCGCCGTAATGCCCGGCTCCACCCATTCCTCCGCTTCCGAAAGAACCGGCGCCAGCCCCAGACTGCGGCTCGGCGCTATCCTATATAGAAGCTCGCCTTCTATTTCAGAGGAAAAACCAACCACAGCGGTGTTTAAACCCTCCCTGCGGGTCCATAGGCCGGAGGGCGCCAGCACTGTCAGATTCTTATGGCTGTAGCCGGGTATTTCCACCTCTATTGTTTCAGTATAATTGCCCAGGGTGTCCAGCGCGGCGGCGTATATCCGCAAGGGCGCTTCCGTGTCAAGAGACCCTATAGTCACGCGGTTTGGCCCGGGCACTATGCGCGTCTTAGCCGCCGCGCCTTCCCCGCCGGTCAGGTATACCAGCTCGCCTTCCTCGTCAGCCTTAAAGCTCAGCGCCGCCGCCGTGGGCGATAAGCGGGCCGCCGTAAGTTCGGACAAGAGCGGCGGGCTTATGTCCCCCGCCTGATAGGCAGGCACGTAAATTTCCCTTGTCACGCTCTCCGCGCCATCCGCGTTTATAATCCTCACTTTGTAACTGTACGCGCCCGATTCCGGCAGACCGCCCAGCGTTACGCTGTTATGGCCCGCTGTCACAATTCCGCCTTCTGTAAAATTCCCGCTCGCGTTCTGACCTTCGTTTACAAGCTCGTAAACATAGGAACCGTCTATATCAGAATAAAACCCGATGCTGGCTGTCGCCGCGTCCAGCCTGTTTACATTCCACGCGGATATTTCCCCGGCCCCCTTGCCGCCGGCGAATACCGGCGCCGCTTGTTCCCGCGGGAGTCGCTCCGTCTCGTCCGCGACTGTTACAAGTATGGTCTCCTGCGCCGTGTTGGCGTCCGCGTCCTTGGCCGCCACTGTTACGGCGTACTCGCCCGGCGTTTGCGCGGAAAACACGGCGGCCTTCTCGCCGGTAATACTGTAATAGTCGGTTAGGGCGAAGTCCGCGTCGCCCGCGGTTACTTTCCAGTCCAGCCGCGCCACGTCCGCGTTATGAGGCAAAGTCGAAACCCGCAGAACTTGGCTCGCCCCCGGCGCTATAGTATATGACGGTTTGTCCGGCACAATCTCCAGCAGCTTCTCCTTTACCGTAAGCGCAAAGGGCGCGCTGTCCGCCAGCTGGCCGTCGTCAAAGGCGTTTACCATTAAGGTGTATTCACCTGGTTTGACATTTACCGGTATGGTGAGCACTCCGGACGCGGCGTCTATTCTTATATCCTGCTGGTTGTCAAGAACCGAAAATGTCACGTTTCCGCCGCCGCCGCTGTAGTCCAGCGGTATGGTGTCGTAACGCCCGCCAATGTAGTGCGTGGCTTCCGCGGACAGTATTTTAAGCGGCGAACTGTTCTGCACATGGAATACAAGCGCGGTCTCGCCGTCCTCGGTAAATTTGAAATCACCCCCGTCAAAGCGCGCCCTGTCCGCGCCGGCCCGCACATCTATAGGGGCGGCGTCCAAGGGCAGGTATATGACAGCCTTGCCGTCCGCGCTTGTGCGCACAGACAGCAGGTTTTCGTCGTCCAGCAGGATATCCACCGGCGCGTCCGCCACAGGGGAATTGTCCTCCGAGGAGTAAACGCCTATTTGGCCGCGGAAAACCGGCTTGCCGCGCAAATCCACCGGCGCGGCGCCTACCCGGTTGTTTGCGCGGATGTTGCCGCCGGTGATTGTCATAGAACCGTTGTCATAGGAATACCTGCCCGCGCCTATTGTGGTTTCCCATTCGCTTACGGCGTTTATAACCGCGCCGCCGGACACAAATAGCCGCGCTCCCGAACCGCCCGAACCGCCGCCTATTGCCGCCGCGTCCGAACCCGCCACAGCCTCAACGCTGCCGCCTGCTATTTGAATATTTTTCCGCCCTTGAAAATAGGAGTCCGTGGGCTCCAAGTGTTCCATGGAAAAAGCGCCGGAACCTATACCAGCCGCAAAATCGCCGCCGGCGGCGTAAATTTTCCCGCCAGCCAGCATAACGCACTTGCCGGATTCCGCGCCCTTGCCGCCGCCGATACCTGCCGCCAGCTCGCCGCCGAAAGCTTCCAGCATCACCGTATCACAAATCTCTATATCGCCGCCGGAAAGGTACGCGCCGCCGCCAACACCCGCGCCGCCGCTTCCTCCCCGGGCCAGGACATTGCCGCCTTCCAGCTTAATGGCGCGGCCTTCCAGCAGCGCTTCGGCTGATAAATCACCGCGGCCCTCGCCGGTCCCTATACCAGCGCCAAAACTGCCGCCTTCCGCCCTGACGTTGCCGCCGGATATGGTTACCGCGCCTTGCAGTTTGCCGTTATATTGGAGACCAAGGGCACTGACGCCGCCGCTTCCGATGCCCGCGCCGCCTGCGCCGCCCAGAGCGCTTACGTTTCCGCCGGAGATATTTACAGCGCAGCGGTTTTGAAGTTTCCCGCCGCCGATACCCGCGGCCTGTGCGCCGCCATTAGCCATTACGCGGCCGCCGGTTATAGTCACCGCCGTGCTTTGAGGCCGGATTAAGCCGTCAAAGCCGCCGGTTCCTATGCCCGCGCCGTAATCGCCGCCAACAGCCGTAATGGTCCCGTCCTCTATTAAAATGTCGCCGCCAGGCTGCTGATATCCTCCGCCGAGTCCGGCGCCGTACATTCCGCCCTTGGCTGTTACGACGCCGCTTCTTATCGTAACCGCGCCGGCGGCGTATTGGCTGCCGCCAATGCCCGCGCCGAAATTACCGCCTGTGGCTTCGACGCCGCAATTCTCAATTACAAGGGACTGGCCGCGGTCCAGCACGCGAATGCCCGCGCTGCCCGTGGGGTTGGGTGTCTCCCCCGCGTAGGCGCATTGGGCCGTAAGTTTGCCCATACCGTCCTGCCGGTCCGTTATTACAAGGCCGGCCACGGCATTTTCAAGGGAAACCGCGTCCCTGTCCGCTGTAACCACATCCAGCTTAAAGCCGTTTAAATCCAGCGTGATTGTGCCCCTGCCCATAAATACCAGCGGCTGCGTCAGGCTGATGTCCCCCGCCAGGACTATCGCCTCGCCATCCTCGTAGCGCGCGGCCGCGTCCAGCAGCTGTATCGCGCTTTGGACCCGCACCTCGCGGGTATACTTCTTATTCATCGCCTTGGCAAATACGCCCGTGGACAAATCAGCCACCGTTAACACAACAAGCAGCAAGGCCCAACAATATTTTGCGACCTTCATTTATCCTGCACTCCTTTTTTATCAGGCAACTGTCATTTTTAACCTTTGACCATTCCTGTGGTGTGGCGCATGTTTTACGCCCGCATTTATGTTATCCAGATATGGGATTATTATCCCGTGGAATCAAAATTAAGGCTTGATAAGAACAAAGACGGCGGTCTGTCCCACTCGGATACTGAGGCCCGAGGAGCGAAATGACCCGGGCACAGGCCGCGCAGGCGCGGATTAACCTGCTTTACGCCCGTGGGGCGCCATGGATTAATTAGTACACGGTAAAAGGCCCGCAGCTGCCGTTTTGCGGCAGCTGCGGGCCTTTTATGAATACCACGGCTTTGGGGCCTGGGACGTGTTTGAAAACTTAATTCCTATTCTAAATTTCGCGCTTTAAGGAATTTTCAAACACGCCTTAAATCGGGGCAATTTACAAAACCTGCTGTCCGTCAGCCGATTTGACAACGCTTTTTGTGCGCCAGCGTCCTCTTTTGAATAATACAGCCGCCAAACAAGCGCCGAGAATCCAAGCGGTTAAAAGTGAAACATACAGCGCTATTTCTGGTATGCCCTTCGGATTTTCCCGCGAGCGTGTAAGGTACGCCAGCAGGTAAGCAAGCGGCATTCGGATTATTATCGTGCTGAATATGGAAACAAACATAGGCGACGTGGTGTCGCCCGCGCCGCTCATCGAACCGCCCAGCGTCTGCGTCACCGACATCGCTATATAACCTACCGCAAGTATGCACAGCATTTTATAGCTTAAATCGATTACGTCTTGCGTAGTCGTAAAAATCCCCATAAGATATTTACCAAAAATTATTATCAAGATCACCATTACGGTTGAAAAAGTGACCGCCATTAAAAGCCCCGAGCGGACGCCCGCTTTAACGCGGTCAATTTTATTTGCCCCTATATTTTGCCCGACAAAGGTCGACATAGCCATACCGAACGTAAAGTTAGGCATCATGGCGAACCCGTCCACGCGCATTACGATTGTGCCGCAGGTCATTATATATGATCCGAAACTGTTCGTCAGCGACTGCACCAAAATATTGGCGAAAGCGAATATAACTTGCGTTACCGCGGATGGCGCGCCGAGTTTCAGCAGTTGCGCGCACAAATTCTTTTTAGGGAACAACCGTTTAAGGTTCAGGTCTATCGTGCCTTTCATCCGCGCAAGCCTTATAATGCAAAGCACGGAGGAAACCCACTGGGAAATAACCGTAGCCCAAGCCGCGCCCGCTATGCCCCAACCCAAACCGCCAACAAACCAAATGTCCAACACAATATTAAGGAAACAAGTTATAGATAAAAATACGAGCGGCATAACGCTGTCGCCCATTCCGCGCAAAATGCCTGAAACTCCGTTGTAGTAGGCAATGCCGGAAATACCGATGAATATTATTGTCAAATATTCCGTACAGCCGTCAATTACGTTGACGGGTGTTTTAATAAGCGTCAAGAGCGGGCGCGTAATTATTGAGCCGGCGGCCATAATAATAACGCTTGCCACAGCCATAAGGGTAAGTGTCGTACCTATTGTTTGCGAAAGCGTTTCCCTGTCTTTTGCCCCGAAATATTGCGCCACCATAATTCCCGCGCCTGTCGCTATGCTGATAAACAGAATAAAAACAAGGTTAATAATAGGGAAACTGCCGCCAACTGCCGCCAACGCCTCGTCGCCGACAAAACGCCCGACGACGACGGCGTCCACCGTGCTGTATATTTGCTGAATAACATTCCCAATCAACAGCGGCGCGGCAAACAGAAGCAGTTTTTGCCAAGGCGTACCGACGGTCATATCTTTTGTTCCGAACAATTTACCAACGCGCATATATCATTTTCCCATCTGTTGTATTATTTCTTTACCCCGAACGCCCAAGAACCCGACGGACAAAACCAACGGACAATTCACCGCAACGGACAATTCACCGCAACGGACAATTCACCGTTAGGTTCTCCGTTGCGGCGAAGACGGACCAACCTCTGCGGGCCGCGTTTTCGCAAAGCGAAAATTCCGGGCTCATTTTTCAAGTCTCACCCTCCCTACTATACCTATAGGCGAAACCGGCGCGGGTATATTCATACACGCAACGTCAAGGCCCATGGCAATCACTTTACGTTCAAGCGTCGTGGCTACCTCTATTATAATAGAATTGGTTCCATTATTCAAGTAGCCGCCTATGTTAATTTTGTACGGCTTACATACAATGCTCCCAACACTTTTACCGTTCACATAGATTTCGGCGGTGTCGTATACTTGTTCAAGGCATAAAAATACATCGTTTTTATATCTATCATCCACAATAAAACCGGGTTGCGCTTCAAACGTTGTTTCGTAACGTATAAAACCGGTAAAATCTTTAAGTATCAGTCCCATGCCATTTATAAAGTCGGGCACGCCAACTCTTCGGAATTTTCGCTTCGCGAAAACGGCGCTTCGCGAAAACGGCGCTTCACGCCGCCCTTGTTCGCCGGGTTCTCTGTCGAATGACGGATACTTGCCGGCCGCCGCGCAAGAAACCGTAAAACCGTCAAGTTCAAGGCTTTCGCGGACTTTACTTTGCCGCCTTGAGGGAATCTTTTCAGCCTGACAAACGAAAATGGCCATTTCAAGCGGCTCAAGCGTAATGTCAATCCATCTGCCGCAGCCGGAACTTACGGTTTTGCTTGGCACTTCAAAAAGCTGATTATTCCACGCGTCGTATTTGTAAACTTCCATTTCCGCCGCGCCCTCAAGCGCGATTTGCGCCGCACCGGAAGTCCCGCCCCCGAATGTTTCGCACGGGTCTTCGTTCAATAACAAATATACTAGCGAGTCCGGAACCTCCGGCGCGCCATTTTCAGTATTTTTATAGCGGTATGCCGTTAAGTTCTGAAAACTGCCGCCATTTATAATTACGTCGCGCTTAACATATGGCGCAAGCGCGTTGGGTATATCAACCGCAGGGACGGGGACGGCGCGGGCCCCGAGTAAAGCCATTAAACGCTTGCTTTCGGCTTTTTCCGCGTCGCAGACACCTTTGGGTAATTTCCCTGTGAAGAAAAGAGGGAACCCGCAAGATAAAGCGCGTTCGGCAAACAAAGCCGCTTGGTATGGCATGTAATCACATTCCGAAATAATCAACGCCGAAAAAGCCACGCCGTTTATAGTTAAAGTCTTGCCATCGGCTGATAAAGCGGTGCCATATTCACTGGAAGTCCGGCCAAATACATCGGCAGGTATGACCGTGAAGCCTATTTGATTTCTCGTCAAAATTTTGCACACTTCTATATTGCTTTGATAAGCGCCCGCCCAACGGCTTTCGCCGTGGTAAAGCACAGCGGCAGGCGTTATAGGCTTACCGCCGTCGATTAAGTGGCAAACCCGGTTCGTGTAAGCCATAAGGGCGGCGAACGCTTTATATTGAGGGTTTTCGCCGCGCGCGTAAAAATGCGGGGGGCAGTCTGGGTCGGGGAACTTTTTCGGCGAAAAGGCATGAGGAACATACCTATTTACGCCGCGTACAAGAAAATGGTCGGTTAGGTACTTCATGGTTGAAACACCGGTTTGCCATCCATACGCGCCAAAGTTTTCACACAAACAGCGCCCTTGCTTATTAGCGTCAATAGCCGCCATTGACGCGCCTAAACGCCCCAACAGATAATGGTAAAATCCCGCAACATCAAAACCGCCCTGCGCGGGAAAACGCGGCGAGTTTTGACCGCCAATAACCACCTGCCCGCCTATGTTGTCTATTCCCGCCATATGCTGGCCTTTAAGCCCGCGGAAAAAATGCCCCATAGACGGCCCCAAGTCGGCGTTCGCATCGCAGTCTTCAAGCATATGCCCGATATACAGAACGCCGTGTTCCTCACACCAGCGCCCTATTTGCCCGGAAAAGCAATTTTCAACAAGTTTACTTACGCTGTGCATATACGCGCTTCTTATACGCGCTGTTTCCTCTTCGTCAACACCTTGTTCCCACAAGTAAATAACCTGCTTCTTCCAGCCCGCGCCATATTCTTCCGAAAATTTGTCAGGCATGGCGGCAGACCAGGGCAAAGGCATTAAGTCTCCTATACGGTTGTTGCGCGTATATCCCGGGCTGTTGCCTATAGGTGGTTCGTCGCTGAAAAATCCGGCTATAACGCTGCCGAAAAGGTTTTTATAACGCTCGTAATGCGTTTCGTACACCGCGTCTATAAGTACACGGCAAGATCTTTCGTCCAAAAAGTTAATGTAATCATTACGCCCGTTCGCGTCGCGCGTAAGATAAACGATAAATATGCGCCAATAACCTTTGGGGACATTCCACACAAGCCGTCCGTCCGCCGCAAACTCTGTTAAATCAATGCTTTCGCCAAGTTTATCCCCAACATATTCAGCCGCCAAAACCTTAAAGAGTTTGTCGTCGTTAAACACGCGCTTAGGCGGCGGGGGCGGAAGCCAAGGCGGCGCTGGTCTTGGGTGGATTAATGCGTTTACGTCAATTTCCACGGCGGGCTTGGGACCGCATACGTTAAGCGTATTATAGTCCAAATATTGGTGACGCAGCTCTTTCGGGACGTTTTCCATTGACCCGTTCGCATAGCCTGTCGGAAAGTGCGAATCGTCAAGTATCCACACTTTCATATTCAGCCGTGCGGCCTCGTCCAAAATGGCGTCCATATCCGTCCACCATTTTTCACCGCAAAAATCCGGATGAGGGCGGCTCTCGACGCACACCGCGCCTATATTGGCGTTGTGAATAACTTGCATATATTCGCGCAAAATCTTTTCGTCTTCGCCGTGTTGCCAAAAAAACGGCAGAATATAGTTTTTACTTTTATTTTCTAATACGTCGAGCAATCTGTTGTACATATCACACCTTCGTCAAAAAGCATTAGCTTTATTATAAACAATGTTTCCATGCTTGCCGTCCAAACGCCTGTAATTATCATCCGCGGCTGCCGCTCGGAACATTATTTGCCCGAAAATTTCCGTCTGTACGGCGTCATCAGTGCCTTCAAGTATTTTAACGCAAAGTTCTATGTTGTCGTCGAGGCATCCGCGCGGCCCTATTGCCGGCCCGTGCGAATAGTAAACCGTGTCGTAATCCCCGTCGCGCTCCTTAAACTTAATTAAATTATCGCGGTATGCAGAAATATTTTCCGCGTTGCCGTCCATTATAAGCGTGTTTACATTGCAGGCGTCACCGTAAAGGACAGCGCGCTGTTCGCGTATTAAAAAGCACATACTCCCTTTCGTATGCCCCCGTAAAGCGATAGCCTCAACCATAACCCCGCCTAAATCGAACACTTGACCGTCGTTAAGCGGCAAAAACTCGCCGTTAAATGCCGGCGTTACAACATTTTCCGGAAGCTCAACGCCTTGCGGCATTCCGCGCTTAAGCGACTCGTAACGCATCTCAAATGAGGAGTGTTCTTTTGCGAGCAATACGTCGTTTCCGTTAACGCAGACTTTGCTGAAACAACCCGCGCCGCCTACGTGGTCAAGGTGTCCGTGCGTCAAGGCAACCTCATATGGCAGCTTTGTTAAGTTTTCAACTTCGGCTTTTATATCCCCTAAACCCATACAGGTATCTATAAGTAAAGCGCGTTCTTTGCCCTTTACAAGGAAAGCCGCCACGCCTGTTTTGTCGCAAATATGCACAACATACTTGTTTAATGGGGTTGAAACGAACCAATTCATATTGGGCGGTTGTGTGCCGTCTGCCGGAAAATCGCCCCAAATGCCTTTTAACCACTTGACGCTAAGGGTAAACCAACCCGCCGCATCTTCATTAACCATAACGGCTCCGCCAGATGATGTAAGAGGTTTGGCAAGCGACAACCCGTGTGTTCCCTTCGCGTAAATATGCGTTTCAAAGCCAACACCCGCCTGAGCGAGAGCGTTAATATACTTCAAAGAGTTTTCGATAGGCACTACGTCATCGTTGCGCGTCGAGAAGATAAACGCGGGCGGCGTGTTTTTGTCCACATTCCCGATAATTTCGGGGAATTCTTTGCCGAGCGTATCGCCGCATTCTTTCAAAACGCACGGATATCCAAGTACAGCGGCGTTTGGCCTTACAGCGCCTGAAACGCTCAGCCAAGCGGCAAGGTGCCCTCCCGCCGAGAAACCAATTACGGCTATTTTATCTTTATCAATATTCAATTCAGCCTCGTTATTGTGCAAATAGGCGATAGCCTCGTTAGCGTCCTCAAATGCCTTTTGGCAAGGTTCGTTTTTGCCGACCGAATAACGCAGAACAAACGTGTTGTATCCCTCCGCAAGATACGCGAGCGCGACAGGTTCCCCTTCCCGGTCGGAACAAAACATATAGCCGCCGCCCGGGAAAACAAGAACGGCAGGGCGAATGTCAACATTGGGCATTTCACCGCTTTTGCCGTGAATATACCCTGTAAGTGTGGCATTTGTCAGCTTTTCAACAAAAGTCCTCATACACAGCCTCCCATTTATTTATTCTTTTACTCCGCCCAAAGTAATGCCTTTTACAAAATATTGCTGAAAGAACGGATAAGCGGCCAAAATTGGCAATATGCCTATCACGGCGATAGCCATACGCATTGTTGTCGACGGCAGGTTTTGTATGTTAGCCCGCGACATAAGCTCAGAATTGTTGGCCAAAAAGTTAATATTCTCGTTTATGCTGTTTAACACAAGTTGTATGGTGTAAAATTGACCACCGTCTCGTTCCGTAAGGTAATATAAGCCATTTGTCCAGTCGTTCCAATACGCCAGCGCGCCCATAAGCCCTATAGTAGCCACTAACGGAACCGAAAGCGGCATAACTATACGTACAAACAACCCAAACTCGCTTATGCCGTCAATACGCGCCGCTTCTAAAATACTTGGGCTGATACTGTTTTGAAAATAGTTTTTTATTAAAATTACGTTAAAAGTATTCATTAACAGGTTTGGTATTATTAGTGCCCACAAGGTGTTTTTTATCTGAAACACCGACGACCAGACATAGTATGACGCAACCAGACCACCATTAAATAACATCGGGAAAACGCACAAAAATGTTAAGAGGTTTCTTCCCGGCAGATTGCCCTGCGAAAGCGCGTAAGCGAACATACAAGTAACGATAAGGCTTATGGCCGTACCGGATACGGTGACGAGTATCGTCATAAAGTACGCGCGGCCGATAGTCCTCCATTCGCGGACTATATAGACATAGGCATCTAAACTCAATTTCTTCGGTAAAAACGAGAACCCTTGCGCAAGCGCCGTATTGTTATCGGTAAAAGAAGCGGCTATCAGTAACACAAACGGCATAACGGCTGCCAGAGCGAACGCGCACAAAATTATGTGGGCAGCTGCTTTCCAAGTCACATTTTCAAAACTTTTAACCGGCATATAGCCCCTCCCCTAAAACAGAGCGTTATCCTTGCTCAGTTTACGCAATAACGCGTTGGTTGATATAATAAGAACAAACCCGACCAGCGACTGATAAATACTTGCCGCGCTCGACATACCATAGTCACTGTTATTCATCAAAGCGTTATAAACATACACATCAATTGTACGCGTAACACTGTACAATGTGCCGCTGTTTTTTGGCACCTGATAAAACAAGCCGAAGTCAGAATAGAAAATTCTGCCTACTGTAAGGATGGTCATGGTAATGACGGTAGGCTTAATAAGCGGCAGCGTAATAAGACGTATTTGCTTGAATTTTGACGCGCCGTCTATTATGGCGGCCTCGTAGTAATCCTGGCTTATACTTATAATACTGCTTAGGTATATAATCATACCATAGCCGATTGATTTCCAAGTATTACATATGGTAAGTATTGCAGGCCAGTATTGTTTCGAGTTGTACCAAGAAACAGGCTTTTGCCCGAGCGGTTTAAGGATGCCGTTGTTTATAAGTCCTGTATCCGCCGCGATAAAGGCGTTAACCAAATAACTTGCTATAACCCAACTTATTAAAAACGGCAATAATATTAGACACTGGTATAACCTTGACGCGGCTTTGCCTTGGACTTCATTCATCAATACCGCGAGCGTTATGGCCAAGACAGTGCCAAGCACAAGAAACAGCCCGTTATACAACAAAGTGTTTCTTGTTATTTCAAACGCGTTTTTAGACGCGAAAAGAAACTTGAAGTTATCAAGCCCCGCCCATTCGCTTCCGAATATTCCTTTACGGAAATCCAAGTGCTTAAACGCTATAACAATGCCCGCCATCGGCAAATAGTTGTTACAAAATAAGTAAACAACCCCGGGGAGAGCCATTATATAAAACGGCATAAACCGTTTCCACTTAACCGCTTTTTTACGTGCCCCTGTTATTTCCATATCGCGGCCTCCTCATAAAAACAATTTCATTAATGTAATTGCGCAGGCGGTATGTCCTTCGGCACAAGGATGGTTTACACCGTTCGCAAGCAGTTCGGAAACAGGGAACCCTTTTTGCGCGTACCGCTCCCACACACGGTATGTATCCGCCAAACACAGATTCTCTTTTTCCGCCGCTTCCCTAATTACATTTACTCTGTCCGCAAGTGCGGACAAAGGGTTATCCATATCCGGCGGGGAAGGCATAACCATATTGGGTGTCATCAATATAATGTCCGCGTCAGTTTCCGTTTTCAGCCTTTGCACGGTTCGCAGCAGCGATTCTTTATATGTCTCAGTGCCGCGGCATTGCTTCGGCCAGTTTAACGACGCGTTTACAATAACCAAATCGGGTTGATAACGTATTACGTCTCTGTCCAAACGTTTTTCCATACTTAAAATAACGTCTCCGGCAAGCCCCGAGTTTATTACGCTTACGCAGGTTTGCCCGTATTTGCCGATAAGCATGGCCCTAAACTGGTCAACATACCCTTGCCTTGCGTCCATAATGGAAATCACATCGTTTTTGCCGAGCTGCCCTGCCTGTAAGCGCGCGAAAATCTTTCCGGGGTCGCCGGCAAACTCAAAATGCCCCGCTGTTACGCTGTCGCCTAAAACCACCGCTAACGGGTTTTTCCTATCTAAGCCGTCTTTGGGGAAAGAATAGGGGTATTGCAAAATATCAATGCTACCCCTATTCTCTTCCATCACCTTAATAAAGTTTAACGGCTTTGCGGGCAATAACGGTTCGGTATTACGCGCTATTTCAAGAAGCGCGTCCGCATATTCTTTTTTTGCCGCAAATTGTGTGTTCATATCATTTCTGCTCCGCCAGCCATTCGTTTAACTGTTCTTGGTTAGCCTTAATTAATTCGTCTATGCCCGCCGCTTTTAGCGCGCTTAAAAATTCCGGCAAAACGCTGGCGGGGTCAACAACACCGTACAGCAGGCTTGGCTGATACTGCGCCGCAACGTCGGCAACGGCAACGTATTGCGCTTTGCATACCTCGGTATTAAAGCAGTAACCCAATACGCCCGATTTATGCTCATCCGTTATAGAATCGTTAAAGTTTTTCAAGTCCGTATAATAACTTTCGTCTGCGGGAGCTTGCACATACTGCACGCTCTTGTCGCCCCAAACATCCAATACCGCCATATACGGCGGGTCCGCCGGGTCATAATCCGCGGGCCTTTCCACGACTCTTTTGCTTCCCTCGGCAAAGTTCCAATGTACGCCTTGAATGCCTAAATACAGCAAATTCGTCATTTCCTCGTCCGCGTAAAGCAGGTTGAGCCATTGCATAGTTTTTTCGGGATTGTCGCAAGTAATGGGCACAGCCCACATAGAATTTTGGAACACTTGCATAGTCGTATGCGGAGCCTGAGTATAGAACGGAAGGAAACCGCCGTCGTCGCCGTCTATTACTCTGGCCAGACCTTGCCAGTCTCTTACGACTCCGGGGACGCAGTTGTTAAAAGCTCCTAAATAATTGCCTGTTTGCAAAAGGTCTATTACAGAGTCTGTCGTCGTGTTGCAGTCAGGGGAATAATATCCCGCATTGTACCATTTGCGGGCATAATCGCAGGCATTGGCAAATTCGGGTGTTTCAAACGCGTTTACAACAGCTGTCGAGCCTCTGCCGTAATTCATAAGCACGCCGGAACCGATTGAACCGCCCAACGTATCAATACCATTCATTGACGTAAAAACATCTCCGCTGTTTCCGGCTATGCAGTAAAACTGACTGGCCTCGCCCGCTTTTATTTCAGCGAAAATTGCCCCTAATTCCTCGTGATTATATACGTGGTTAGGGTCGTACTCAATGCCGTATTTGTCAATTATAGTTTTTCTTGCCATAAAGCCATTCTGCTGTCCCATATAACATTCGTTTACAATGGCGTACAGCTTATTGTTAAAATAACCGCCTGCCATCGCGATGCCCTCAACACGGACTATGTCTTGCCCGTAATCGGCCACAAGTCCGTCAAGTTCCAAAAACGCGCCCTTATTAACATAACCGCCTATACCGCCCTCAAACAAAATACAGGCAAGGTCAAGCTTTTCACCCGTCGAAATCATAAGGTTGGTTTGGCTGTTGAGTTCCATAGCTGAAACAGGGAACAATGTAACGTGCACGCCTATTTCTTTCTCAGTCCGCTCGTTCACCTTGTCTTCCACAAGTTTAAGATCACGCGGCGTTTGACCAAGCGTCGGGTATTCCATTACCACTTCATACAGCTCTTCTTGCGGCGTTTCAGCCTGTGATGTTTCCATGTCGGCAGACGCGGACTTCGCAGGCGATTCCGCCTCCTTACCGTTTTGCTGACTGCAAGCCGCAAAAGAAGCAAGCGTTGCCGCTACAAGCAGGATCGCTAAAAATCTTTTCACACATACCCCTCCTAAAAAATTTTTTAATTTCAACATCTCCAAAAACAATATAACTACAATTTATTCTCGGGTATATGCAAAAATCCGACTTGAATTTTAGACTTTCCGACTTTTCTTAATTACTGTGCGTTTGGCGTGGACTTTTTGGTTAAACAGCCTTGACAATGAAGATAAACAATATAGAATATACCGTATCCTGATGACACTTGCCGGTGATTCAATTGCGCGGGCGCGCGGTATACAGGTGCGGAGCGAATGAAATTCCTTAGTATAAATTAAGAGGTGGTTCTGTTGAAAAATATGATTCAAAGCTTGGTCGGCGGCATAACAAATAAAATTGTAATTATAATTTTGTTAACCATTTTACCGCTGAACGCGCTTGTAATTGTTTCCATGGTTCAATCCATTGCTGTGGTTATAGAACAAGGGCGTGTTTCGCTTGAAAATATGGCCAATTTTTATATACAGGATTTGGATAATCAATTATCCGGCGTAAACTATTATTTATATGACTTGTCCGAACGGGACGCGGCGTTTATAAGGCTAATACATCAAGGTGGCGACGACGCATATACACTCGCGAAAACACAAATGGCGGCGCGGTTGCGAACTAACATAGAAACAATCGGCAATGCGGACGGTTATTTTACTTATGGCAAGCAGTCGGGCGATTTTTTACTTGTTTTATTACAACGCTCAACATCTTCGGGGACTTGGCACTCGCCCAGCCAAGAATATCGCAGCGCCGTAGCCGGTTATATTAAAAACGAAGGCGTTTACTTGGCTAAACGCTGGAGTTTGGTCGATATTAACGAACAAAAATGGCTTATTTACATAAACGAGTTCAAAGGTTTTTACTATGGGGCGGTTATTTCAATAGACCAGTCGGTAAACGCGTTAAAAGAAGCCGCCGCATATAACGGCATAAGCGTAACTGTAAGCTCTTCGCCGGTTGCCGCCGCCGAAAAGGGCGTTATCCGCGTTACAAGCAGTTCCGGCCGCATTGATTTAAGCCTTTCAATTGAAACTACCGAAATAGAAATTATCAAGACTTTACCGCTTATCCAATGGTTCGGAATAGTGCTGGCGTTTTTATACTTGGCACTTATACCTGTTCTGTTGTTTGTGTTAAACCGAGCTTTGCTTCGTCCTCTCAATAAAATACACAAAGCTATTTTAAGGCTAAAATCCGGCGACAGAGAATACCGCATAGGTTCACACCACAAATACGCGAAAGAATTTATTATAATAAACAGGGCGTTTAACGAAATGGTGGACAGCATAGACCAACTAAAAATTGAAAACTATGAAAAAGAAATGGCGCACCAAAAAATTATGCTGCGCAATTTACAGTTACAGATACGTCCGCATTTTTTGCTTAATATGTTTAAGCTGGTGTATGGGCTTGCGCAAATAGGCGAAACAGCGGACGTTCAAAAGCTGGCGTTGTACCTTTCGGACTATTTCCGCTATATTTTCCGTAATGACGCCGACCTTGAACCTCTTGAAAAGGAAATTGAGCTTATACGCCAATATTTAGAAATATCCTCGATACGTTATCCCTGTAAGTTTAAGGCCGTGCTTGATATTGAGGAAAAAACGCTTGCTTATCTTGTGCCGCCTTTGCTGGTTCATAATTTTGTGGAAAATATTTTTGAACACGCTATGGCGGGTAAGGACTTTATCAATATCAATATTAAAACAAGTATATTTAACGGCAAAGCGCATATACGGGTACAAGACGATGGCGCGGGTATGCCTCCGGAAACCGTAACGCAAATAAACAACGGTACTTTTGATACGGGTGAAGGTAAATCTTTCCGCATAGGCATATATAATTCCTACAAGCGGATTCGGTATTTTTACGGCGGAGACGGCAAAGTGGAAGCCGAGTCCGAGTTACGGAAAGGCAGTATAGTAAGTATCATTATCCCGAAAAAGGAAGAAGATTATGAACCTGTTAATAGTTGACGATGAAATAATAGCAATAAAAGCCTTACTCGCCGCCGTAAACTGGCAAAATTACGGCATTGCGGGCGATGTATACGAAGCGCACAACACTGCCGAGGCTCTGAATATTATGTCGTCGCAAACTGTGGATGTTATTTTGTGCGACATAGAAATGCCCGGCGAAAACGGTATTGAATTTATAAGAAAAGTACGGGCGAGCGGCGCGGACGCTGCTATCGTCTTTTTAACTTGCCACGCCAAATTTGAGTATGCGCAAGAAGCTATCCGATTAGGTTGCGAGGACTATATACTAACCCCTGCTCCGTATGAAAATATAGCCGAAACCGTACAAAAGTCCGCGCAAAAAATACTCGCGGCTCGTGAAAACAGACAAATCGCAAAATACGGCGCGCAATGGCTGAATGAAAAACGGGAAAAGACGCAAGACAAGCAAAAACCTTTAACGCCGAAAGACCTTACCGGCGAGGTAACCGCCTATATACTGTCACACCTTTCAGACGAAGATTTAAGCGTAACACAGATTGCCAACAGGTATTTTCTAAACGAAGATTATATCAGCCGAGTTTTTAAGCGGGAAAAAGGCGTCTCCATTAAACGTTTTATCATTATGGAAAGAATGGAACTTGCCAAACGGCTTTTAAACGGCACAGCCGTCAGTGTGACGGCTGTGGCCGAGCAAACGGGGTATTCGACATACTCATACTTTGAAGCGGCCTTTTCTAAATATTACGGGTGTACGCCGACAAGTATGCTTAACAAAAACAAGTAAACCTATGTTCGCGGCAAAGAATCTCAGTGACTATCACACTAAAGAACCTGGCGAAAAACCCGACGGACAGTTCACCGTTAGGGTTGTCCGTTGGGCGCGGCAACGGGCAAATTACCGTTAGGCCGTTTTCGCCGCGCTCTTTGAGGCGAAAATTCCAAACTCATTTTTCAAGCCTCACCCTCCCCTGCTATGCCTATAGGCGAAACCTGCGCGAGCATATTCGTAATCACCGTTAGTGGCAAACGGGCGGGTTGACCCCATTGGCGCGAATTTAAGGCTTGGGAAAGGTCAAAACCTTAAAACCAACGGACAGTTCACCGTTAGGGGTCTAACGATGGTTTGTTCGTTGGCCCCAAACCCCGCTGGGGATTTCATCCCCAGACCCCTTCTTGCGCTTCGCGCGCGCTCATTAAAGAACCGACGGACAACTATCTTACGCCTCTGAATAGACACAGACCTTAAATTTTTTGCGCTGTATTTTGCGCTTCTGATATAGACTTAAACTTCTTTCCCTGACATCTGCCGATTTTTTTCTCTTGACAAACTTTCCTCTTTGTATTACACTGCGCATATAATAAATATATGTCATATATGTTATTCACACATCCCTGAAGGAGCGATTTGGATGTCGTTTTTTGAAAAGCTCGCCGAACGGCGGGGGACAGCGTCAATAAAGTGGGACACCATACCGGAGGGGACAATCGGCATGGGGATTGCCGACGCGGATTGGCCTACGGCGCCGCCTGTGCTGGACGCGATTAATGAGCTTACCGGCTCCATGCCGACATTGGGCTATGGTTGGAACGACTTCGGCCTGCTCGGCATCGTGTCGGACTGGTACAGCCGCAAGTTCGGGCTGACAGTGCCGCGGGAGTGGCTTGTACCTATTCCGGGGATTGTCCCTGCCTTCGAGACTCTGGCGTGTATTGCGGAGGGCGGCGTGCTGGTCGCGGAACCCGGTTACTCGCTGATGCTTACGGCGCCGGAACGGGCCGGCAGACGCGCCCACCGCGCCAGGCTGAGCGAGACAAGGGAGAACGGTACGCTGGCGTATCGCTGTGATTTTGACGCATTGACCGCTAAATCCGCGGGCGCGGGCACGTTTTTTCTGTGCAACCCCCACAACCCCATCGGGTATGTTTATACCCGGGACGAACTCTCCGCTCTGGCGGACTTTGCGCGCCGCCGCGGGTTAGTCACAATATCGGACGAAATACACTGTGAGCTTGTCTTTGACGGCAAGCACACGCCCTGGTTCGACATTGAGCCGAATTCGGTGACGCTGATTGCGGCGGGCAAGGTCTGCAACATGCCCGGGATTCGCGGCGCGATAGCCGTTGTGCCGGACGAGACGCTGCGCGGCACAGTTAAACGCGCCTTTGGACGCGGCGGTGTCAGCGGGCTTAACGCCGCCGCGATTGCGGGCGCGTTCAGCGAACGCTGCGACGAGTGGAAAAAGGAGCAGCTCAATCATCTGCGCGGGAACCGGGATTTTTTGCGGCGCGAGTTTCGCGCGCGCCTGCCGAAATGCCGGCTTACCAACAACGAGGCGACGTTTCTGCAATGGGTTGACCTTACGGAATATAGGCTTGGCGACACAGTAAAATTCCTGAGGGACAACGCGAAGGTCGCGCTGGCAGGCGGCGCGGATTTCGGCGGCGGCGAAGGGTTCGTCCGCGTAAACTTTGCGACAAGCCGCGCGAGGCTTAGTGAGGCTATAGACAGAATAGTAAAGGCGGTGGATACGAATGTCTGAAAATTTACCATACCGGAATTTGGAGTTTTCGCGAAGCTATTACGGCGCTTCGCGCCTAAAGGACAACCCAACGTTAGCTTGTCCGCAGGGTTCTTTGCGGTTGGTTTTTTTTCGCCCGCGCCCCGCGGACAGGCGATGTCGCCTCTGTGTAAACGCGAGGCCTGCCTGGGCGGACACTGAGTGTAACAGGGCTGTGACTTTGACCGTCCGCGGTATAAAATAAGAGGAGGATAACCATGAAAAAGTTACTGGCGAACACAGTTCGCCCCCACAGTTTAGCAATTCTGCTCGCGCTTGCCGCAATCTTCGCGCTTGCGTCCTGCAGCGGCGCCGCGCCGTCGGCCACGGCCAGCGCGCCCCCCGCCGAGAGTTCCGCTCCGGCGGAAGAACCCGTTAATGTCACCAAAATCCTGATCGGCAACTCCGGCGGCCCAAAACCGTACTCCTATCAAGAAGACGGCAGCGAGAACTATATAGGCTATGACCGGGACGTTATCGCCGAGGTAGACAAACTGCTGCCGCAGTACGAATTCGAGTTTCAAGTAACCGATTTCCCCGCGATTTTCACAGGGATTAACGCGGGACTGTACCAAATGGGCGTAAACAATATCACCAAGAAGCCGGAACGCGAAGCCCAGTGGCTGTTCGGCAAGGAACCCTATACCTTTAACGGCCAGGTTATTGTTACGCGCATTGACGACACAGCAATAAACTCCGTTAACGACCTGGGCGGCAAAAAGGTTTATGTCTCCGGGTCCGGGCTGTATTCGGATATTTTTGTTGACACATATAACAAGGAGCACCCGGATAATCCGATTATCGCGGTGACAAGCGGTATCGACGGAGCGGTGGGGTTTGAGGATTTAATTAACGGCGTTGTGGACTTCGCATTTTCGGAGTACTGGGGGTTGAAAATCCGCCGCCAAAGCTACCCGGAACAATTCGAGTCGCTGCGTATTGTCAGCCTCCCGGACGAGGAAGCGCAGCAGATTGAGGACCCGCTCGGATGGTATATCTATCCTAAAACAGAAGACGGTCAGGCCCTTGCCGACGCGGTTGATGAAGCGATTATTACTCTGCGTGAAAGCGGTACAATCCGCGAGCTTGCTATAAAGTGGTTCGGCGAGGACGGCCTGCCTGAGTGGTTTAACAATTAAAGGCGGAGCAGGGATTGGATAATGAGCGCAATTAAAGCAGCAAAAGGTTTCGCGTCAGAAGTCCCGCCGCGCGGAACCAGCGTTGAAACCTGCCCGGGACCCGGCAGGTTTCAAAATTTTCGGGCGGGCACAATAAAGAACCCGGCGAACAAGCTAACGGCGGGTTGTCTCTTGGGCGCGGCAACGGACAAATCACCCTTAGGCGGCGAAAATTCCGGCCGCCCCCGCGGTTGGATTCGGGCGGCGCTCGTAATGATTGCCGCCGCGCTGTCCCTGTCGGCCTGCGGGTTAGCAGACCGGCTGTCGGGCGACTACTATTTGCAGGTGTACAACAGCTCGACCCGTGAGTTTGAAGGGAAAAGCGAGTACGTTAAGTTCACCGGCACAGGGTTCTATATTCACACCGACGACAAATACGGCTTCGTCAACGTTCCGGGTACATACGTCAAAACGGACAGTATAGTGCAATTCACGTTTACGGAGCCGGACCCCGCCGGATTCACCCAAAAGGACGGCAGTCCGGACGATGAAAAGTATAAAACCGCGCTTCAGGCAAAAGCCGATTTTGAAGCGCTTGGGGACGCGCGTTGGACCTTTTCGGCGCAGCGGCTCGGCACGATTTTGTTAAACGAAAGCGCCGGCCTGCGCTACAAAAGTTCGCCGATGTTTGATGCGCTGCTGATTTTCGAACGCATTCCCCCTATACTCGCATATCTGCCGATTACGCTGTATATCGCTACGGTTTCGATGTTCGCCAGCCTTCTCGTGGCGTTTATTGTGGCGATTGTTAAGGTGAAGCGCGTGCCGGTGGCGCGCCATATCGCGTCGGCATATGTTTCGTTTACGCGCGGCACGCCGATTGTTATTCAGCTTTACGCCACGCTGTACGGCATACCGATGGCGCTTAAGGCTCTCGGCGCCGACACGGCGTTTATTAACGAAATCCCTCGTATTACCTTCGCGCTTGTGGCCCTTGCCTTAAACGACGCGGCGTACTCGTCGGAAGCCATCCGCGCGGCAATTCAAGCGGTTGACAAAGGGCAGATTGAAGCCGCGCACAGTATCGGCATGAGTACGTGGCAGACCTTGCGGCGCATAATTATACCGGAGTCGCTGGTTATCGCGCTGCCCAGCCTCGGCAACGCGTATATCAGTATGATTAAGGGCACAAGCCTTGCTTTTACCGTGTCCGTCGTGGAAATGACACGTAAGGGCCAGCTGCTGAGTCAGATGGATTACCGCTACTTCGAGATGTACGTCACGCTCGCGATTATCTATTGGATGATTACGTTTGTGGTCAGCAAACTGCTTAACATGTGGGAAAGGCACCTTAAGTGCAACGAGCGGGCGCCAAAGGGAGGTGAAGCCAGTGCTTCAGCTATCGGGTCTGCAAAAATGGTTTAATAAGCACCATGTTCTTAAAGGCATTGACCTGACGGCCGAAAACGGCGAGGTCGTCGCGGTAATCGGGGCGTCAGGCAGTGGTAAAAGCACGCTGCTTAGGTGCGTCGATTTTCTTGAGATGCCGGACGAGGGCGCCATGCGCCTTGACGAGTACTCCTTTGACGCTTCCAAGGCCACTAAGCAGGACATTATGTATATGCGGCGCAATACCGCGATGGTATTTCAAAACTTTAACTTATTTAAGTATAAAACCGCGCTTGAAAATGTTACCGAAGGGCTTATAACAGTGCGCAAAACTCCGAAAGCCCAGGCTGAAAACGCCGCCCGCGAGCTGCTTGACAAAGTCGGGCTTAGCGACCGCGTCGAGTATTATCCGGACAAACTTTCCGGCGGTCAGCAGCAGCGTGTCGCCATTGCGCGCAGCATTGCGCTCAACCCGAAGGCTCTGCTGCTGGACGAACCGACCAGTGCCCTAGACCCTGAGATGATAGCGGAAGTTTTGTCGGTTATCAAAAAAATTGCCGCGGAGCGCAAGCACGCAATGATTATCGTTTCCCATGAGATGAATTTTGTGTATGAAATCGCAGACAAGGTACTGTTTCTTGACGACGGCAGCGTTATAGAGGAAGGCACGCCGAAAGCTGTCTTTGGCTCGCCGAAAACAGAACGGGCGAAGCAGTTTATCTCGCGAGTTAATATTGGCAATAATTACGTTATTTAGGAGAAGTCACATGAAATACGGAATGCTAATCGACCTTGTGCGATGTACTGGCTGTTACGGCTGCGTCGTCGCGTGTAAGCAGTATTTCCGCACGCGCGACGGCGTTGACTACAACCAGGGTAAAATAGTAGAGTACGGCGAGGGAGCGGACTCGCACACGCGGTATGTTTCAACGATGTGCAATCACTGCGAGGACTCGCCGTGCCACAAAGTCTGCCCGACAGGCGCCACATCCATTTCTCAGGAAGGGCCCGTGCTCACAAACGACGAAAAATGTATCGGCTGCGGCGCGTGCGTTAAGGCGTGCCCATACGGCCAGCGGTTCTTGACCAAGGTAAGCGCGGGCAAGTTTAAAGCCGAAAAATGCACGCTGTGTCAGGAAAAGCTGGCGCGAAACGAGGAACCGGTCTGCGTCGCCCTTTGCCCGGCGCACGCGCGGATATTCGGCGACCTTGACGACAAGGACAGCGAGATAAACTGCTATATAAAGCTGTACGGCGCGGTAAAAATCAAAGGGACAAGCATGTACTACGTTGTGCCGGAGGGGTTTGACCCCGGCCTGCTGCCAAAGAGTTACGAAGGCGACGGAGGTTCCGGTCCGGTCCGGCTAGTCCCCACCACGCTTGAGGGCAAAGAAAAAAAGCGCGGCGCCGCCGACACGGATTATCAGGATTTAAAGGACGGCCTGTTCCGCTCGCGCGATTGGATACGCCGCAACAACAGCGCGCCGCCGGAGGATATTCCAGGCGCGGAGTACAAGTACAGCCACTGCGTAATGTGCAACCACGTACCTCGCTGCGGAGTAAAAGCCCTTGTAAAAGACGGGAAAATATTGCGGCTGGAACGCCGTGAGGAGTACGGTAACGAAACGCTATGTCCAATGGGGCTTGCGCAGGTCCAGGACATTGAGGCGCCCGACCGTCTGCTGTACCCCTTGCGGCGCGTTAACCCAAAAGGCGAAAAAAGCAGGTGGAAACGCATAACCTGGGAGGAAGCCTACGCCGAAATCGCGGAAAGGTTTAACGGCATCAAGGAGAAGTACGGCGCGGAAAAGGTGCTGTTTATGACCGGAGACCCGAAGGAGCCGCGCGCTATTATGCAGCGGCTCGCCTACACGTTCGGCAGCCCTAATTTTGGCACGGAGTCGAGTACCTGCGCGACAGCTACGGCAATCGCGACGAAACTCATCTATGGCATAAACTGCCGCGCGACTATGGCGGCGAGCATGGGCAACCCCGATATTGTGGATACGTCGGTGTGCATTATCTGGGGCAACAACCCCGCTAATTCGGCCGCGTGGCAGGTGGACCGAATGATGACGGCGCGCGAGTTTGGCGCGGTAAAGTACATTGTCGTTGACCCGCGCGTGACATACACGGTGGAAAATTTCGCCGACGTGCATATTCAGCTGCGCCCTGGCACGGACGGCGCTTTAGCGCTGTTCTTCGCCAATGAGATAATCAAAAGCGGCAACTACGACAAGGAGTTTATCGCGAAGTGGGCGCATGGTTTTGAGGAATATGCCGCTCTGGCGAGCGAGTACACGCTGGAAAAGACCGCGGCCATATGCGGCGTTGCGTCCGAGGTGCTGTCCGCCGCAGGGGCGCTGCTCGCAGAGAGAACGAAGCCGATAACAATAAAAAGCTCGTCGGCGTTTCCGCATCATACAAACGGCACCGACAATTACCGCGCGATGATGCTGCTTGTGCCGCTTACAGGCAGCCTTGACGTGGAGGGCGGGCACCGCATTGCCGACGACCCGCTCGACGTTGATTTGTCCGGCGCGTCGTTTAAGTTCGCGAGGCTCGACCTGTATCCCGCGATACGGCATTTACGCGTTGACACGCCGTACCATAAAATGTGGGATGTCGTTGATATTGACGGGAACATCCAGATAAACTCAATTCCCGAGTACGTCAGAACCGGCGCGATTCGCGCGTGTCTGGCGCTGGGCGCGAACCTTATGATGTGGGGGCAGACGCACGAATATCAGGAAGCGTTTAAGAATATGGACTTTACCGTTGCGGTGGATTTCCGTGAAAACCCGTGGACTCACGACTATGCCGATATGCTGCTGCCGGCGGCGATGAGTCTGGAGCGAAGCGCGCCGCTGACCTTCGCGGGGCGCAGGATTTTCCTGCGCGAACCCGTTGTTCCGCCTCGAGGCGAGGCGCGGAGCGACTACCGTATTTGCTGCGACATAGGTGTCGCCCTTGGCTACAGGGACGAATTCTTCGGGGGCGGAGAGACAAGCGACGAGATGTGCATACGTGAGGTTTTGCGCACACTGGGCGGTTCAAAGCAGTATACCCTTGAGGACTTGCGCCGCGTTCACCCCAACGGGCTTACAATTCCCATCCGCGGCGGCGGGACAAAGTACCGTAAATGGGAGCTGGGGGTTTTGCGGCGTGACGGCAAACCGGGGTTTGACACGCCGAGCGGCAAGGTGGAGTTCGCGAGCGAGGTACTGCGCGAGAACGGGCTGGAGCCGCTGCCGAAGTACCGCGAGCCGGTATACAGCCCTATCAGCACGCCGGAAACCGCGGAAAAGTTTCCGCTTGTTATGGTCGTGGGCAGCCGCGTGCCGTTTTACTCAAACGCCAAACACCGGGAATTGCCGTGGCTGCGCCGTTTTATGCCGGAACCCGTAGCGCGGCTGCACACGTCGGACGCATTGGCCCGCGGGCTGCGCGACGGCGACAAAGTGCGGGTCACGGCTCCGGTAAACGGCACGGGAATTGTCGTAACGCTCAAGACGAGCGAGACCATAAAGCCAGGTATCATAGACCTGCTGCACGGGTGGCCGCAAGCGGACGCAAACGAGCTGATAACGCGGGACTTCGACCCCATAAGCGGCTTCGTGCCCTTCCGCGAGGGACTCTGCGAAGTCGCGAAAGCGTAATGGCAGGCTGCTGATAAAAAAGGGCCTTCGATATAGAAACCACTGTCAACTGATAAAATTCAGTTGATGGTGGTTTTTAATTTTTGGTTGTATAATTAAGTTTCTGAATTTTCGCTAAGCTATACTAAGGCGTGTTTGAAAATTCCTTAAAGCGCGAAATTTCGAATGAAACCGCCGCAATGATAGTCGAGCTTGCTCGACGCTTCGCGCTGCGTCGAGCAAGCTCGACTATCGGAATCAAGTTTTCAAACACGTCCTAAGGCGCGGGAGGCTCGTTGGGTTCTTTAATGAGTGCGCGCGAAGCGCAAGAAGGGGTCTGGGGGCCAACGAACAAACCATCGTTAGGTCCCCAGCGGGGTTTGGGGCGGAGCCTAACGGTGAACTGTCCGTTGGTCTTAATCTTTTGACCTTCCTCAAGCCTTAAGTTCGCGCCAATGGGGCGGAGCCCCTAACGGTGAACTGTCCGTTGGTCTTAATCTTTTGACCTCTTAACAGACACCCAGAGATTTTAAAACTTTTGATTTTTAATCTTAGGACACTTTAAAAATTCCCGCAAACCTGTATAATATTTTCCTGTATATATAAACACTAAGAAAAAATAAGGGAGGATTAGTGAATGAAGAAACTCGCAAAGTACCTGCGGCCATACCTGTGGAAAATAACAGCGGGGATAGCCCTGCTGTTTGTGCAGGCGTGGTGCGAACTGGCGCTGCCGGACCTGATGTCGGACATAGTAAATAACGGCATAGGCGCGGGCGACACGTCCTACATTGTGGCGGTAGGGGTTCGTATGCTTGCTATAGCTCTGCTGGCCATGTCCGCGGTAATAGGCTCCTCGTTTTTGGCCTCGGTGGTGGCGTCGGCCAGCGCCCGGGACCTGCGGCGGGAAGTGTTTGTCAAGGTAGTGAGCTTTTCCAACGCGGAACTGGATAAGTTCTCAACCGCGTCGCTTATTACGCGCAGTACCAACGACATCCAGCAGCTCCAGATGTTCGTGTTTATGTCCATGCGAATGCTGTGCTACGCGCCGATTATGGGCATAGGCGGCATAATAAAGGTTGTGGGCGCGCGGTCCGGCATGGAGTGGATAATAGTTGTGGCGGTGCTGGGCATATTGGCGCTGGTGATAGGGACCTTTTCCATAGTTACGCCGCGCTTTAAAAAAATTCAGGAACTGGTGGACCGCTTAAACATGGTAGTGCGGGAATCCCTAAGCGGTATCATGGTTATCCGCGCGTTCTCCAACCAGCAATTTGAGGAAAATAAATTCCAAAAAGCCAACAGCGACTTAACCGGCACCCACTTGTTTGTAACGCGCTTTATGGGGTTCATGATGCCGCTTATGACGCTTATAATGAACCTTTCGGTGATTGCCGTGCTGTGGTTCGGCGGCCGCGGAATCCAGCGGGGCGCCATTAACGTGGGCTACATGATGGCCTTTATACAGTACTCGATGCAAATTTTCTGGTCGTTCCTAATGCTTTCCATGATGTCCATGTTCATCCCCCGGGCGGCAGTGTCAGCCGACCGCGTTGTGGCCGTGCTTGAAGAGGAAGTGACCATTAAGGACACGGTTGCGTCAGCCGCGCCGGAACTCCCCAATAATAAGCCGTGCGTGGAATTTAAAAACGTTTCCTTTAAATACCCTAACGCGGAGGAATACGTACTTCAAAACATAAGTTTCCGAGCCGGAGGCGCCGAGACCGTGGCGTTTGTGGGAAGCACGGGCAGCGGCAAGTCCACGCTGATAAACCTTATACCGCGCTTTTACGACGTTACGGAAGGCAGCATAGAGGTAAGCGGCGTGGATATAACCAACATCCCCCTCGCAGGGCTACGGGCCAAAATCGGCTACGTGCCGCAGAAGGCCCTGCTTTTTACCGGCACCATCGAATCCAACCTGCGCTACGGCGGCGGGCACATAACGCCGGAAGACGCCCGTACAGCGGCGCGGATAGCCCAGGCTTCGGAATTTATAGAGGACGCGCCGGACCAGTACGAGACGCAAATATCCCAAGGCGGCACAAACGTGTCCGGCGGCCAGAAGCAGCGGCTGTCTATCGCGCGGGCCCTGGCGAAGAAGCCGGAAATTTATATTTTTGACGACAGTTTTTCCGCCCTTGACTACAAGACAGACGCGCTGCTGCGCAAGGCCCTTCATGAGGAAGTCTCGCAAGCCATTGTCCTTATAGTCGCCCAGCGGATAAGCACGGTAATGCGCGCCGACAAGATAATAGTCCTGGACGAAGGCCGCGTGGCTGGCCAGGGCACACATTCGGAACTGTTGCGCCGATGTCCGGTGTATCGGGAGATAGCGGAGTCCCAGTTATCACCAGAAGAATTATCCAGAGACCTAGGCGCGGATAATATTAAGGAGGCGTTAACATGAGCGAAAAACGGCATGACGCCCCGGGCGGCCCCGGCAGGCCATTCCGCCCCGGCGGCCCAGGCAGGCCTGGAGGCCCGGGCGGACCAATGGCCGGAATGTTCCCCGGTGCCAAGGCGAAGAATTTTAAAGGCACAATGCTCAGCCTGCTGCAACACATAAAACCCTATTGGGCCGGCATTACGGCTGTAATAGTGCTTGCGGCGGCCAGCTGCATTTTTTCCATAGTGGGGCCGAAAATAACCGGTTCCGCCACAACCGAAATATACAACGGCGTCATGTTGGCAGCCCAGGGCGCGGGCGGAATAGATTTCGCGAGGCTGGGGCAGATATGTCTGCTGCTGCTGGCCATGTACTTGGTCAGTACGTTGTTCGGTGGCGCGCAAAGCTATATTATGGCGGGCGTGACGCAAAAAATCTCCTATAACCTGCGGGAGGAAATTTTCAAAAAGATAAACAAACTGCCCCTTAAATATTTCGACAGGCAGACGCGAGGGGAAGTTTTGTCCCGTATAACAAACGACGTGGACACAGTAAGCCAGACCCTAAGTCAAAGCCTCTCGCAGATAATAACGTCCGTAACCACCATAATCGGGATAATCATCATGATGCTGACCATAAGCCCCCTTATGACGCTTATAGCGCTGTTAATGATACCCATGTCGCTGTTTTTGGCCAGTGCTATGGTAAAGCTGTCGCAGCCGCATTTTAAGTTGCAGCAGGAATACCTGGGACATGTAAACGGCCAGGTGGAGGAGATTTACAGCGGGCATATAGTCGTAAAGGCGTTTAACGGCGAAGGGCGCGCCATAGAGACTTTTGGCGCGGACAACGAGGTACTGTACACCAGCGCGTGGAAGGCGCAGTTTTTTTCCGGGGTTATGATGCCGCTTATGGGCTTTGTGGGCAACCTGGGGTACGTGGGGGTCAGTATTGCCGGCGGGGTGCTGGCGGCGCGGCGCGTTATAGAGGTAGGGGACATTTTAGCGTTTATTTCCTATATCCGTTCGTTTACGCAGCCAATAACCCAGACCGCGCAGATCGCGAATGTATTACAGTCCACAGCGGCGGCGGCGGAAAGGGTTTTTGAGTTTTTAGGCGAACAGGAAGAGGAAGCCGACCCGGAGAATCCGGCCCAAACGACGGACATATCCGGAGGCATAGAATTCGACCATGTGCGCTTCGGCTATAACGAAGACAAGATCGTGATAAACGACTTTTCCGCGAAAATCGAGCCGGGCAGAAAAATCGCCATTGTTGGGCCAACGGGCGCGGGCAAAACGACAATAGTAAAACTGCTGATGCGTTTTTACGAGCTTAACGGCGGGAGAATCCTGGTAGACGGCACGGACATCAGGGAATTCAACAGGGGCGGGCTGCGGAATTTATTCGGCATGGTACTGCAAGACACCTGGCTTTTTTACGGCAGTATCATGGACAACATCCGCTACGGCAAGCCCGGCGCCGGAGACAGCGAGGTAAAGCAGGCGGCGCGGGCGGCCCATGTGCACCGTTTTATCAGCACGCTGCCCAACGGCTATGACATGGAGCTTAACGAAGACACGTCCAATGTTTCCCAAGGAGAAAAACAGCTGCTCACAATAGCGCGGGCGTTCCTGTGCGACCCGAAAATTCTGATACTCGACGAGGCCACAAGCTCTGTGGACACCCGCACAGAGGTGCGCATTCAGGAAGCCATGCAAAATTTAATGAAGGGCAGGACGAGCTTTATAATCGCCCACCGCTTGTCAACTATCAGGAACGCTGATATAATCCTAGTAATGAACGAGGGCGACATTGTGGAACAGGGCACCCACGAACAGCTGCTGGAGCAGCGCGGCTTTTATTACCAGCTGTATAACAGCCAGTTCGAGGCGGTGTAAACTGCCCGCTGCCGCCGGCAAAGACAAAGGGCGTTTATTTAAACCACGTCGGAATTTTCGCTTCGCGAAAACGGCGCTTCGCGCCGCCCTTGTTCGCCGGGTTCTTTTCGGAATTTTCGCTTCGCGAAAACGGCGCTTCGCGCCGCCCTTGTTCGCCGGGTTCTTTAATGGACATGAATGGACACGATTGTTTTTTATATTCGTGTTTATTTGTGTTCATTCGTGGTTTTATCAAAATTCAGCCGTCACCGGTATGTTTTTGACAGAGAGGAACTTTACATGAGACGCAAAAAAAGTTCAGCGGCAACATTTTTCAGAATAGTTTTCGGAATAATAGCGGGTTTTTCCATTGCGGTAGGGCTGCTGCTGGCGGTTGCGTACTTTACGGCGGACGTGGCGCCGAATACCGGCGGTTTTTCGCCCGGCGCCAAGTCTTCTGACAAAAAAACTATTTTACAGGAAATAGTGGATTCTGTAACGCCGCTAAAGGAGCGCACAAATTTTTTAATTGTGGGCGTGGACAGCCAGGAAGCCGGCGTACCGCGCACCGACACCATAATAGCCGGGTGTTTTAACGCGGTCAGCCTGACGCTTAACCTTATTTCCGTTCCACGGGATACATATGTGGTAATGACAGAAGAAAACCAGGCGCTGTTAAAAGACAAGGGCAAGTATGTTCCCGCCTCCGGTGAAATGAAGGCGTGCGAAGTTTACCATTACGCCGGAAACGAGCTGGGTATGGAGGTCCTGTGCCAGCAGATAGAGTCGCTTTTGGCACAAGACTTCGAATATTATGTAACCGTGGATTTCGAGGCGCTGCGTTTTATAGTGGACAGCATTAACGGCGTGGAATTTGACGTGCCGCAGGCCATGCGCTATGACGACCCGCTGCAGGGCCTGCACATAAATTTGGAGCCGGGGCCGCAGGTGCTTAACGGGGACCAGGCGGAGCAGCTGCTGCGGTACAGGCATGGGAATTTCGGCGCGGCGGACGAAACCCCCGGCTATCCCCTGCAGGACCTGGGCCGCGCGGCCACCCAGCACGCCTTTATAAAGGCGATGGCCTCCCAGGCTCTTTCAAGCGAGAATATAATTAACAGCCTGCCCGCCCTTCTAGCGACCTACTTCAACTATGTAGAAACCAATTTTTCGCTGGCCGAAGCGCCTAAATATTTAAAGTACGTCAAAAATCTGCGGCCCGAAAATATTGTAACCGCCACTCTGCCCTGCTCGCCCCAGGATATAGGCGGGAAATCCTACGTGGTACTGGACGAGGAGGAAACCCTCCGGCTGGTGAACAGCATATTCTGAACCGCGGCGTTTCAGGCTTGATCGGAGCGGCCGGTCCAGTAACCTATATTGGAAAAGTTTGTTTCAATCCACATCCGGGTGGGCCCCAGATGACTATGATAGCCGAGCTTGCTCGACGAACCGCCTAATGCGCAGTCTTTAGGATTCATGTAATTATAATAGCATTATGGCGATAAAATTGCGAAACAATTACTCTGGATACCATCCAAATTTTGAAAGACCCAAAAGTTTAAACTCTCCATGAATATCTATAGCGGTTTTAAAAAATATGGTGTAGAATAGGCGTATAATAAAGAATCAACTTATAACAAAAAGGAGGTAAAAATTGTGGCGAATATATCATGGGACGGCGCCGAAACGCCGTTGATGGACATTAAGGACGGTATAGGCAGGGTAATGAACAACAAGAAGCTGTACATCCGGCTGCTTAACAAGTTTAACGGCAAGGCCATGTCGGACGATGTAGACGCGGCAGTAAAATCAGGGGAATACGCAAAGATAACGCAGGCCGCGCACACACTTAAAGGCACGGCGGTTAACCTTGGTTTTAAGCGGCTTGCTGCAATTTCGGCGGCTATAGAGGCGAAGGCAAAAGGGGAAAGCCCGGCGGACGCTCTTGTGCCTGACCTTTATTCCGTACTTGAGGCGACCAACGCGGAAATCCGGCGATTCCTTGAACAGGAGGGATAATATGAGCCTGGAGACGGGAAGGCGGCCGAAGGTCCTTGTCGTTGACGACATTGAAACAAACCGCATTATCCTGGAAGAAATTCTGCATGACTACTATGAAATTGAGGAAGCCTCCGACGGCATAGAAGCCATGTCCAAGATGCTCAATTCCATAGTAAAGCCGAACCTGCTGCTGCTGGACATTATGATGCCTGGCATGGACGGCTTTGAGGTTCTCATGCTTATGAAAAACGACCCTGTCCTTAAAAAAATCCCCGTGATTTTCATCACGGCGGCTGACAGTGAAACGCAGGGGCTGCAGGCAGGGGCGGTAGACTATATATCCAAGCCGTTTCTGCCTGAAATAGTGCGGCTGCGCGTAGCCAACCATTTGGAACTAAGCCTGTATCGGGACAAACTGGAAATGATGGTGGAGGAAAAGGCTCAGGAACTTATCCAAACGAAGGAGAATTTTTTAGAATCCATAGCCAACATGATAGAGTACCGGAGTTTGGAATCCGGCCAGCATGTCAAGCGTACCCGGGAACTGGCGCGTATAATGGTAACACAGTTGTTAAAGCAAGGGCGTTACACCCAGGACTTAGTGTCGCGAAACTATAACGCGCTGGTTAAGGCTGTCCCCTTGCACGATGTAGGCAAGATAGGAATACCGGACAATATATTACTTAAACCCGGCAAACTTACACCGGATGAATTCGACGTAATAAAAACACATACAACCATTGGGGGCACCATTATAAAGTCCCTGATGTCCAACAATGAAGAGGACGACTACGTTAGGCACTGTTACGACATTTGCCGCTCGCATCACGAGCGCTGGGACGGCAGCGGCTACCCCGACGGCACCGCGAACCTGGACATACCGCTGTCCGCCAGAATAGTCGCGGTTGTGGACGTATACGACGCCCTTGTTACCGAGCGCTGCTACAAGAAAGCATTTACCCACGAGGAAACCCTGGATATTATGGGCAAGTCCTCCGGCTCCCATCTCGACCCGCTGCTTTTTGAAACAATGATGGAGGTAAAGGACCAATTTAAAAACTACGAACACCAAGACTACACCAACAACAGCCCATACTGATTTAAACGCGCCCCGGCAAAGGCTTAAATCGCGGCCTCGGGGCGCTTCCTTATGCGCGGTTTCTCCTTCGCCGCGCGGCAGAAGCGCATACGGCTTGAGGACGGCGGGAAAATCCGGAATCTGGAGGCGATGTCCTGAAAGCGTGGCCGCAAAAAACGCGAAACACATACTTCGGCGAAGGGCGTACCCCTTGACGTGCAGACATTTCATCTGCTGGCGCCGGCGGGCATTGCGTCGGGCGTTGCTGGCGCTCTTACAAGCCCCGTCACGCATACCGGAATCGGCAGCGCACTCATTAACCTCGCGGCTTCCGCGCTGGCCGCAAGCTGGGCCGCTACCATTTGTGCTATTGGATTGTAATCACCGCGGTTTTCTTAATCGCTTTCCCTGTCATATTTTTTATGGAATACGGCTATGGGGGCGGAATCCGCCGCTGCCGTATCAAGCGGCAGGATAATTTGCCGGAACTATGCGGCAGTAAATAAAAATATATTACGTGGTGTTTGAAATGAAAAAGATTATATTGGCATTGACAGCGGTTCTTATGCTCGTTACAATTACTGCGTGTTCCGGCGGCGAGCAAGATTGGAGCGGAACCTTGTATAATTACTTGGACGAGAATCACGTCCTCGCGTTTACTTTTGAACGTGACAGTTCAAGCGAAGCGCTCTACGGTTCCGAAGTGGAGATAACAACCTATACCGCAGCGACTCAGTGAGCGTTAACGTTTTCTTAAAAAAGGCTGTACCTGCATCAAAAAGCGCTGCACTCGCCGCCCTTAAGAAGGGGTCTGGGGGCCAACGAACAAACCATCGTTAGGCCCCTAACGGTGAACTGTCCGTTGGTCTTAATCTTTTGACCTTCCACAAGCCTTAGCTCGTACACATGGGGCAGAGCCCTATAAGCGCGAACTTAAGAAAAAAACAAATAATCCCTTTTCTTAAAAAAGGCTGTACCTGCATCAAAAAGCGCTGCACTCGCCGCCCTTAAGAAGGGGTCTGGGGGCCAACGAACAAACCATCGTTAGGTCCCCAGCGGGGCTTGGGGCAGAGCCCCAAGGTTTTAAGGCCTTCATGTTTGGCAAATGTATTCGTTCGGTGAGTATAATTAAACGACAAACTTTTTCACAGGAAATGCGAACGCTTCAACGCTTTTCGTCGAGCAAGCTCGACTATCTCCGAAAAAGTTTGGTAACTTACTTTCGTCATTACTATAGAGAAAACAGGAGGCGGCACATATGGCTGTTACCCTATGCTCATGCTTAAACTGCGGCGGAGCCATACGCTACGATATAGCGGAAAAGGCTTTTGCCTGCGACCATTGCGGCTCTAAGTTTACGCTGGAACAAATGCGGAACGTTTACCCGGAGGAACAAAACGACGGCGTATGGGAATCCGTAAGCGTAATCGCGCGGCAAACCGCTGACCCTTCGGTTGGGAGGAAATCTGAAACCCAGGAACAAGCGATCCATCTACGTACCTACAATTGCCCGGCTTGCGGGGCGGAGGTTATGGCGGGCAGCGAAACCCTGGCGGCGGCGTTCTGCACGTTCTGCCGGAATCCCGTCGTCATAGCTGAAAGGCTCGTCTCCGGGGATGATTTGCCAAGCCGTATTATACCGTTTAAGAAAACCTCGGCTGAAGCCGCTGAAATATTTCTGTCAAAGCTGAAGAACAAGCCCCTGCTGCCTGCCGCTTTCAAGGCGGCGGTGAAAACGAGCGGGTTTAAGAGCGTTTATGTACCGTTCAAACTCTTTGACACCCAATGCTCCGCTTGCGTTACAGCCGAATGTACCAACACACGGCGATGGAGCGACGGCAATTACGAATATACGAAAACAGATACCTATGAATCCCGCAGAGCCGGTGTGATGGATTTTAACGGCGTTCCCGCGGACGCCTCCGAAAAAATCACTGACGAGGACATGCAAGCTGTCGAACCATTCGAAACGTCGGAACTGACGCCCTTTTCTCAAAATTATCTTTTGGGCCACTTCGCGGAAGCGCCGACCTCGAAGCAAGATAGCTTAATCGCCGCTGTTTCCGCGCGCGTCAGGCTGGCCGCGCAGAATGAGCTTTTGCGCACGATGCAAGGTTATGATTCCGTCACGCTCCGTTCGGGAGACACTTCTATTGACAGAATGTCCTCTGAATATGTGATGTTTCCCGTTTGGATGCTGACGGCCCAGTACAAGCATAGGGATTTCCTGTTCGCAATCAACGGGCAGACGGGCAAGTTTGACGGCAAGCTTCCCATAGACTGGCGGCGCGCAGGCGTACTGTTCGTGTTGCTGTCCGCGGTTGTTTTCGCGGCTGCGGTTCTTGGATGGGAGGTCTGGCTGTGGATAGCCGGTTAATGGTGAGACGTTGGGTTTGCCTTGTTATGATTGCCTGCGGACTGATGTCGCTTACGGCTTTCGCGTCGCAATCTCCCGCTTCAGCGGATGAAATTACCCTCTACGCGCAAGACGCGATTATTGACGGCGCGGCTGGCATGGTCATAGAGCCGGATACTCCGCCCTACAACATAGGCGGCTGGAAAGACGTCAGCGAGGTTTATTTTGAATTCACATCGCGGCGGGCGGGCCCCTGCGATGTTGTTTTGGCATATGCCAAGCAGGATGATAGAAACGGCTCCGCCGAACTGAAATTATACGTAACCGGCGGCGAAAGCGCAATCGAACTTTCACTGCCGCCAACCGGCGACAATTGGTCTGTTTATGAGGAAATATCCGCCGGAAGCCTTACTATTCCGGAAGGCGATATTGCCTTGTCCCTTACGCCGATGGAACCAGGGCAAGGAGAGTACTTAATCAACCTCCGGTACGTTAAGCTGATCCCTTCCGAAAACAGCGCCGATGAGCGGCGGCGTTCCGATCAGGCTTTTCTTACGCGGGAACGGAATCTGTACGACGATGCCGGCCTTTTCAGCCAAGCGGAAAGGGAGCGTCTAAACGGCGTTTTGGGCGCTGTGTCAGTGGATACGGGCGCACACTTTCTCATTTTAACGACGGATAAAGATGTGTTACTGGAGGATTTCGCGTATCAATTTTTCAACGATAGTTTCCAGGGCGAGGGCGGCGTATTTGACGGCGTGGTTCTCTCCATAAATATGACGACGCGGCGCGTGTCGGTGGATTGTTTCGGCGAATTGCGGACGATGGTATCCGACGACGAAATTTCTAGCGCGATTGACGCGTTTGCGCCCGACCTTGTGACTGACGGTTACGTCAAGGCGGCGGACACTTTTGTGGATGAGATGTCCGCGCTGGTGAAAAAGAAACGCTCGGAATACAACATCGACGCGCCGGAAGTGAACCCGTCGCTGCGGCTGTATGATTTCGCGGGGACACTGACTGAAACGGAATACGGCGTATTGTCCGAGCGAATCAGGGACGTGTCTGACAAGTCCGGCGTGGATTACATTATCGTCCTGCTGGACGAATCCGTTGACAAGGATTATTTGCGGCGTTTCGCGGGCGCGTTTTACAACCAAAATTTTAAGGATAAAGCGGAATATGACGGCGCTTATATGCTGGTCATTTCCGGCTCTAAAACCTATGGAGACGCCGTCACAGCGCCCTTTGGCGCCTATGACCCGGAAAACAGCGTACTGTCCGGCGATGACTACGACGTAAACGACAAGCTTTTTTATTATTCCGTGTACACCGCCTGCGCGCGTTTCCTCAGTAATCAGCTGGACTCTTGGCAGGCGGAGCATATTGAACTGCCCGCGTTGGATTCCGCAGGCTATATTTGGGACTACGGCAATAAGCTGACCGATGCGCAAAAAGGAAAACTGTCGGCGCAGATGCGTGAGATGTCCGAAAAGCACCATACACGTTTCTGCTTTGTCATAGCCCCTTACCCGGCTTACGAGGCCGTGCGGGCCTTTGACAACGCGTTTATAAGCGAAAACAACGAGTGGCTTTCTGACAGCTTTATTCTGCTGACTGTTGGGATACCGCCGGATGTGGAGGGGGACGAACCGGCGGCGCTTCTTTCGCGCAACGGCAGCCTGGCTTATGACAAAATAGGCTATGACGCTTATTCTGAGATAATCTCGGCGGCGAATCTCGCTGTTAGCGTCGGAGATTATGAAACGGTGTGCACGCAATACGTAAATCTCGCGTCGAAAGCTCTTGGCTCATGGGTTCCTAAAGCGGTTATGGCTGAAAGATTCCCTGTTATTATTTGGTTAAGCTTGCTTGTCTCGCTGTGCGCCGGGCTTATAACAATCATCATTTTGTGTCTTCTGCATGGTCATGGTATGAAACGCAAAGTGCCGGCCCGCAATTACCTGGCGGAAGAGAGTTTGGCGCTGCATTACAGCAGCGACAGGTTTATATCCACCCACACGGCCAAGAGAAAGATCGAAAACGAATCCGAATCCGGCGGCGGGCATTCCGGCAGCAGTGGAAGCGGTCACAGCAGCCGTTCTGAAAGAAGCTTTTAATGATATTAGATAAGCCAAAGCGACAATAAAGGAGTTGAGCATATGCCTATTTTGCAAAGTCAGTTACTCAATGTTATTGAGTGGAGCGAGACCCGGCAGGACGTAATCTTCTGGAAGTGGAACAACCGGGAGATTAAGAAAAATTCCCGGCTCATAATCCGTCCGGGCCAGGACGCTGTCTTCCTGAACAACGGCGTGATTGAAGGTATATTTGAGAAGGATGGCAGCTACGAAATCGAAACGCAGATTATCCCCTTTCTCAGTACGCTGAAAGGCTTCAAGTTCGGCTTTAATTCCGGGCTTCGCGCCGAGGTGCTGTTTGTGAATACGAAGGAATTCACGGAAAACTGGGGCACGTCCAAACCCATTTTACTGCCGTCCCAGCAGTTTCCGGGCGGCCTGCCGGTGCGGGCTTTCGGCACTTTCAGCTTTAAGGTGGCCGATTACCTCGCGCTTATTGAAAAAATCGCGGGCGTGAAGGACACCTTCGCCGTCGAAGACGTAAAGGAGCGCGTGCTGGCCCTTTTAAATCAATGCTTAATGAAGTGGATTTCCAAAGAGGGCAAAGACATGTTCAACCTGCAAGCCAACTCTTTTGAGATCAGCGCGGGCCTGCGGCAGGATATGGACGGCGAAATGCGTAAAGCAGGCCTGACGATTACAGCCTTCAACGTAAGCAGCTTCAATTATCCCGATGAAGTTCAAGTCCGGATCAACAACGCGGCGGGTGCGGGCATGATTGGTAATATTGACCAGTACACCCGCGCAGCTATGGCGGATTCTTTTGCACAGGGCGGGAACAGCGCGGCGGGCGCGGCCATGCAGGGCGCTATGGGCTTGGCGGCGGGGATGCGGATGGTTGACGGCATGTTCGGTGGGCCTCAGCCTGAAACGCCCGCGAGGACAATTCCCTGCGCGTCCTGCGGCGCGGCTATAAGCCCAACGGCCAAGTTTTGCAGCCAGTGCGGAGCTAAAAACGAGCCTAACACCGCGAGGTTCTGCCAGAATTGCGGCGCGAAGATGGCACCGGAGGCAAAATTCTGTGCCGAGTGCGGAACCAAAGTATAGCGCGGTTATATAGAAGCCATACCTTCTCGGCTGGGTTTGGCGAGCGAAGAAGGAAAATTTATAGCCCGCCGCTTATAAAAAAGTTATCCGCAGGTATTAGGCTAATCAACAGGTGCGGTCCCAACTGTGGATAACTTTTTGAGTTTGTCAAACTAACAGGTAAATATATAAAACATATATATGCCCGCCTCTTGGATATGCATCCCCTCAATTTTTACCTTTCGGAGCTGTTCAAAATTATCGGCTCTTGACATTTTGCGCCATCCTGCTATTATTGTAACAGTTTCAATAAAGAACCCGACAAACAAGGGCGGCGCGTTCCGACCACATCTTGGCAGGGACCCGTATGAATAACGCGGGCGGTCCCGGATGACTATTAAATAGGCAGGGGAGAATTATGTCCGTAGTTGCGTATAACAAGCTATCTGTTGCAAAAATAACAGAGCTATATCACGATTTGCATAAGAAATATGACGCGTTTCAGAAGATGGGCCTGCGGTTAGACATGTCGCGGGGCAAGCCCAGCAAGCAGCAGCTGGATTTATCCAGCGGGCTATTGGATTGTCTTTCTCATGACGACTACACAAGCTGCACAGGCGTTGACTGCCGCAATTACGGCGGCCTGGACGGCATTATGGAAATGAAGCGTATTTTTGCGGATATTCTTGATATAGACGTAACAGAGGTACTGGTAGGAGGCAATTCAAGCCTAAGCATGATGTTTGACAATATCGCCTCCAATATGACCCACGGCGTGCGGGACGGCATACCTTGGCAGAGGCAGGGCAGCATCAGGTTTATATGTCCGGTGCCGGGCTATGACAGACATTTTGCCATGTGCGATTATTTCCATATTGAAATGATACCCATTCCCATGAAAGCGGACGGGCCGGACATGGACATGGTGGAAACCCTGGTATCAGGCGATCCGCTTATAAAAGGCATGTTCTGCGTGCCTATATTCTCCAACCCCGACGGCTGCGTCTATTCCGACGCAACTGTTATGCGCATAGCCGGCTTGCAGCCCAAAGCCTTTGATTTCCGCCTGTATTGGGACAACGCGTACTGCGTCCACGCGTTTAACGGCGAAGTCCCCAAGATACCGAACATTCTGCGCGAATGTGAAAAAGTGAATAACCCCCACATGCCCCTTATATTCACATCCTTTTCAAAAGTAAGCTTTTCCGGTGCGGCTGTGTCGGCCATAGCCTCGTCCGCGTCCAACTGCCAGTACATTTTAAAAAGAATGAACATACAAACCGTGGGCCCGGACAAACTTAACCAGCTGCGCCACGTGCGCTTCTTCGGCGACGTGCAAGGCGTACGGGGCCACATGCGCAAAATGGCGGAAAACATCAAGCCGAAATTTGACGCGGTAGATGAAATTTTAACGCGGTATCTGCAAGGCAAGGAAATCGCCTGGTGGAGCAAGCCTAACGGCGGATACTTTATCAGCTTTAATTCCCTTAACGGCTGCGCGAAGCGTATTGTCCAACTTTGCAAGGAAGCGGGCGTAACAATGACGCCGGCCGGCGCCACATTCCCATATGGCCGCGACCCATTTGACAGCAACATACGCATAGCGCCCACCTACCCTACTCTGGACGAACTGAAGCTGGCCATGGAAATATTCTGCGCAGCGGTCGAGATTGCCTCGCTTGAAAAATTAATGGAATAGAGAAACGACACTGCACCGTTAGGGGCGCCGCCCAGACCCCATTGGCGCGAGCTTAAGGCTTAGGGAAGGTCAAAATCTTAAGACCAACGGACACCTCACCGTTAGGGGCCTAACGATGGTTTGTTCGTTGGCCCCTAACCCCGCTGGGGATTCCATCCCCGATACCGGATGTTCCGGCCCCGGCCGAGCTTGCCCGGCGCAGACCCCTTCTTAAGGGCGGGGAATGCAGCGCTTTTGATGCAGGTAGAACCTTTTTAAGGATACGAGCTTGCTCGGCGTAAAAGGGATTGTTTGTTTTTTTCTTAAGTTCGCGCTTACGCTCCCAGACTCCCTGTTCTGAATTTTCAGTTCTTTTGCGCGTCACGGACTAAATTTTGGGTCTTTCAAATTGTCGTATTGTTACCGCCCGCTGTAATACATATTCGTTTCGTCCGCAGCCCTACGTTTCTAATAATATTAATCAATAAGGGCAAAAAAACACCCGCCGGGAAATCAGGCGGGTGCTGCCGTTTTGTCCATTTGGGGCCGGAATTTCCGGCGCGTGTGCCAGGGCGCCAGGTGCCAGGCGGCGCGGATGGACAATGGGAAATTGATTTTAATTTATTGATAGATATCCACACTATTTGTTGCGTCGTCCCAGACGACGTTTGCCTCAAATTGTTCGGCCACATATCTTATTGGGACAAACGTGCGTCCGCTTTGAAGCTCCAGGCCTCCCATGCCATTGGGAAGCTGCTGGCCCAAGGTAAGGCGCGTTACAATGCTGCCCTTGCTTATTGCTATAGTCTTTGTCGCGTCGTTCCAGGCTATGATGGCGCCAAGCGACTCCGCCATCGCGCGCAGAGGCACCATTGTCTTGCCCTCAGGAGAAATATACGGCGCTACGTCATTGGCTACCGAACTGCCGTTCTTTGTGAAGTTTTTGTCTCCAATTGCAAAGTTGATTTTTGATAAATTGCTGCTTACTATGACGCCGTAATTTCCGCTATCATAGGTATAGAAGCTGAAGGTAGTCCCATCGGCGGACAATTTGCCGCCAAGCTGCCTGTAGGACGACAGGGCGCTGTTGTAATACACTCCTGTAAGGTTCGCTAGCTGTTCAGGCGTAAAGCCCTTTGTGCTGATGGTCATCTTTACGGGTTGGACGCTCCTTGGGACAGTTCTGCCGTCTACTTTTACATCCAGAGTGAAAATCTTTTTGGCCAGATCACGGTTTACGCTGTTTACTTTGCTAAGGCTGCTTACCAAAATATTATCCGGGTTTTTGCTGACCGGCGACAGTTGAATATAAACCACGGAGCTTTCCTTTGCGTTCCAGCCTGATATAACTGGCGTAGTAGCGGTGAATGTAAAGAAACCGGTCTTTACCTCCAGAGGTTTTCCGGAATTCACAATTCTGATTATGGAACTTCCGGCAATCTCTGCGCCTCCGCGTCCGGATGGTATGGTTATA
>JAISYE010000066.1 GCA_031297485.1 Clostridiales bacterium | reverse complement strand
CTGTCCGCAGCTTTTTTGTTCCCCTTCGGAATAGCCGGCGGGGATTACTGCGGAAAGGGTATCGCTGACCGCCAGAACATTTTTCTCGCTGTACTTGACAGAGGAATAAATCTCAAAGAATTTTTTTCCATCGGCATTTGTAAAACGCAGATTGCCCCAATCGGCCCGCGCGTCTCCGTGGCCGTCAAAGAAGGAAAGGTTGTTGTCGGTAAAAGTGAGGCTGAAACTTAAGGTAACCGTTTCGCCGCCCCGAATCACCTCGGGCGGAACCGCGAAGGTCAGCTGTGTGGCGTAGCTTTCCCCGTGGAGCATGTCAGGGTCGTACCACTTGTCGCTTTCTCCGATATACTTTTGTGAATAAGTATAACTGCCCGGAGAGGCCGACGCGCTCTTTTCATAAACGCCGCCCTTGTTTGTGTGGTCTATATCGTGCCGCATATCCCTGTGGACAGTGTCCACCAGCACCCATGCGTATTTCTGTTCAGTTACAGACGGCGCCGGTTCGTCCGTGGGCTCGGCATAACCGCTCCCTTCCGCTGCGGGCGTCGGTGACGGGGCCTCATCCTCCAGCGCAATTTCGATTTTGGGCAGCGTCACCTTGAAGGAAACAGTTTTGACGGGCACATCCGAGCCCGGCGCGCAGATTTCCAGCGTGTTCGGCGCGCCGGCTGACACATGGCCATAGAGCGTAAAGGAAGTGTTCGCGGTGCCGCTGCCGCTGATTTTCCCCGTCCAATTCTTAACGTCAGCCTTGCCGCCCAAGGGCGCAAAGCGGATAGTGTGCCCGGCGTAGGTCTTGTTAACATCGGTCAGGCTGAACGCAACGGTGGTATTCAGGTAATTGGACAGAGCGCGGTATTCCGCCAGCAATTTCCGCTCGTTTTCGAGATTGATTTTTCTGGCTATTTGGTATATCACGCCGGGGATGACGTCGTTATAAAGAACAGCCCGGCGCTCGGCGCTGATCTCATCACGGAGCGTGTCGTTGAGTCCCGCTCCTCCGCCGGTCCATGTAAGCTTCTCCCGCGCCATATCCACATAGGCGTCCACGCCGTCAACATTGTCCCCGCTCCAAAACTCGCGGCAATGGGCCGTGATGATGCTGTCGATTTCCGCCTTCAATTCCTCCTCAGAGAGATTGCCCGCTTCAAACAGGGGATACAGGATTTGATACCAGTACGCCGAAGATTTATAGCCTCGCTCGTTCTTCTGATAGTAGAGATTGTACGCGTCGCGGTAAATACTTGCGCGGCCCTCTATCGCTTCCGTGCCGAATTTGTTGATGGAATAATCGACAATGGCCACCGCCGCCATGCCGGCCGACATCAGCGAACCGCCCAGCTTGGAGGCGGCCTTTCCCATGGTATAGGACCACGCGGTTTTCATGCTGCCAACCAAGGCTTCGTGTATTTTGCCCTCCGCGGCGTTTATACCAATTTGAACCACCGATGTCATGAGCCCGATATTGCCCAAATAGTCTCCCGCGGCGGACAGCACATCCTCTCCATAGGCGAGGTATCCCGCGCTCTGCGCGAGGCCGCCAAGGATATCGCCGCCAATCTGCAGGCTGTCCCCCACGGCGTTGATGCCGATATTCAGACATTCGGAAGCCGGCATGCCAAAGGCGATGTATTCCTCTACGGCAGCCATCAGGTTTTCATCAGCGGCAGCGCCGCCGCCCAGCGTTAAAAACTCGGCGCGCGCATTACGCGTACCTGCGCCGCTGATGGAAAACACGCCATATTTGGAGAGGTGGTCTGTGCTGATTACCACCGCGCCGGCCGCGCTGTCGGAGCGAAACGCGACAGGCTCCCATTGGCCGGTTTCTTCATTTAAATAGGCCGCGCCGGGCACTTCCCCCTGTTTAAGTTCCAAGGGGATCGTCAGGTCGATTACACCGGCAAGTTCGCCCGCGTCCTCCAGCGAGAAATCGTAGACGGTCAGCTCTATGCCGCTGTCCTCGTCCAGCGGCGGTGCGCCCTCGACCCTCGCGATTTTCGCCGGGGCTTCGGTATCCAGAGTCACGAGACTGAGGGCCATGCTGACGCCCTTTCCCGAAAGCACAAGGTTCTCTGCGCCAAGCACGCCCTCGGACAATGTTTTGGATTTCATTTCCTCGCCGATGGCCCGCGCAAGGATGCCGAAACCCAGCGCAATCACCAGCACGCTGGCGGCTATGAGACCCCACAGCTTTTTGCGGTTTTTTCCCGCGGAAAGAGGCGCGTCCGCAGGTTCAGTGTGTGCCGCTTTCCCCGATGGATTTTGGGCCTGCCGTGTTTTTGTTCCGCGGGAGCCGCGGAATTTGGCTTCGGGATTTAGCTGGGCGTCGCGGCTTTTGCAAAAATTACTCATGAATAAATCCTCCTTTACTTGAGCGGCGGGCAGCCGCAGCGCCGGCATACGCCGCCGTTTATGCCTCGGAGCGTGGCGCGGGCGCTGCGGAAGACGATGCTGTCCCGCTTTATTCCTTCGTAATTTTACCGAAAGCAAACCAGCCTTCGCGTCACCAAAGCGGGTGATTTTACGCAAAAAGGCTCCTCGCCTTTTCGGGTGAGAGGTCTTGTAATCCGCTGTTTATCAGGGGTTCTCGGATTCTGTGAACGGGATGTGTATATCCAGAAGGAGATTCATCAGTTCGGTCCGGCTCTGAACTCCAGCTTTTGAATAAATGTTTTTTACATGGGTTTTGATGGTGTTTTCGCTTACATGCAGTTCGCCGGCAATCATTCGATAGGTCTTGCCCTTGATGAGCAAGGCCGCGATTTCGCCTTCGCGCTTGGTGAGTTTCTCTGCTATATTGAACTCACAAATTAACCGGGTTTGTTCCTTAGCCGGCATTTCGGTAATCGCGGTCAAATAGACATGATTTTTAAGCAGGGTGGTCAGCCGTGTATGTAAGGGCGGCAGCAGGGTAAGGGTAACACACACCACACCCAGCGCCAACAGGGTAGGATTATGGCTTTGTCCGCTTATCGCGTTCCCGATAAGCCCTCCCAGCAGCACTCCCAAGACATTGGCGGAAAGGCCGGCGCCCATAATCTTGGCGGGATTTTTATCCAACTCCAGCATTTCGCCCAAGACGCTCCACCAAAATAGATCATACACGCCGCAAGCTCCCAGCATAAGGGTATTGACCACAAGATAATCCGCCCATGAGCGGCCCAGCAGCAGAAAGGCAATAAAGGAAAAGCCGATCATGGCGATGGCCACGTAGAGGATATATGCCCGGTTTGTTTTTCGGGGAAGGCTGCGCATAATGAACAGGGCGGCGATATAAGGCGCGGCCCAATACCAGCTTGTCAGCCGCTCCAGATGGGCAAAAGCGGGAACCTGTACCTGATACATGAGGCCGGAATTGATGGTGATGACCACAATGAATAGGCACAGAAAAGCGAGCGGGCCGGCTTTGCTGATAACCTCCCCCTGTTCAGAAGGCGGCGGGGCGGCCGGCGCTTCCTCTTTTGGGAGCCTAAGCGCAAACAGGAACGCCGCGGTCAGCGCCAGCATGGAAAAACCAAGCCCAATGCGCGGGGAAATGTGGATGGCTGCCATATTCAGCAGGATCATCAGCAGGTTCGAGAAGATGAGTCCGTCCGCTATGGTTTTTATACGCCCATCCTTCGGCGCGCAGCCTTTGAAATAAAAGCCCCATGCCGCCACGCAGCAGCCGGCCAGAAACGCCGATAAGAGCAGCGCCGCCGTCCACAGGAAGGAAGGCGGGCGGAAAAACACAACCGAGGCCGCGACACAACAGGCAATGGAAAAAAGTATGAGCCTTTTGGCTGCGCGCATATTCCTGACAAAGAAGCCGCAGACAAAAAGCCCGGCAAAATGAGCAGTCATTGTTCCGAAAACAAACGAATGGGCCGGGGAGTTATAGTAGTCCGCAAGGGCGTACAATATCCTGCCTTCAAAGGGGAAGGCCAGCAGCCAAGAAAAAAACAGGGAAAAGACAATGACGGATAACCGTCTGTTAGTGTCCGCTATTGGCACATCTTGCGCCGTTATGTTTTCCGTCATACTTTTGCCCCTTTCCTTCCATCCAGCCGCATAGTGTCCTTGGGAACCAGCCGCGCCCCGCCCGAGGCCTTATCCGCGCCCGTTA
>JAISYE010000065.1 GCA_031297485.1 Clostridiales bacterium | reverse complement strand
ATTTTCGAGTTATACTCGCGAACGTTGAGATTTGCCACATTAAAGTCACCGCACTTCACGCACTTAAGAAGGGGTCTGCGTCGAGCAATCTCGACTATCGGGGACGAAGTCCTCAGCGGGGTTTGGGGCCTAACGATGGTTTGTTCGTTGGCCCCAAGGTTTTAGATTTTCATGTTTGGCAAATGTATTCATTCGTAAGTATAACACGGGCGAACCTAACGGTGATTTGTCCGTTGGTTCGCCCGCTTAACCTGTTGACATTGATTATAAACAGGCAAGTGGTCATCCGAGCCTCGCCCCGGATGTGGATTTTTAACGGTGAATCCGTTACACCGGACGTTCCGGCCCCTGTCGAAAGGGAAGCCTTTTGACGTTACAAGTGTCGAGCGAACTCGACTATTAGTCATTTGGGTTTCCGCCCAAATGTGGATTGAAACAAACAGACAAATACCACTGCCTTTTCACATTGCCCCTTTAGGGGCTTTTTCAGTTTTTATTCACAGTTAGCCTTATTATACTCACACACGAAAACATCTTCTAAAAATCTTTCAGTGTTTTCGTGTGTGAGCAACCAACAACCGGCGTGAAAAGTGCATTTCTTTTCGCGCCTTAGTATAGTTAATCCACTCTACCCTACCCCAAAAAAAGGAGACGAACCCCATGAATATACGAATAGGCACGGGCTACGACGCGCATAAATTAGTGGCAGGCCGCAAGCTGATACTTTGCGGCGAGGAAATCTTTTTTGAGAAAGGGCTGGCAGGCCATTCTGACGCGGACGCGGCGGCCCACGCCATAATAGACGCACTGTTGGGCGCGGCGGCGCTGGGCGACATAGGCGCGTGGTTCCCGGATACCGACCCGCGCTATAAAGACATAAGCAGCCTTAAATTGCTGGCTAAGGTTAAAGATTTGTTAAAGGCAGAGAATTATCAAGTGGGGAATATCGACGTGACCATCATAGCCCAACGGCCAAAGCTGTCCGGCCACGCGGCGGCCATGCGGGCGAATATTGCCGCCAGCCTTGACATTAGCGTTAATTCGGTTAATATAAAGGCAACCACTGAAGAAGGTCTTGGTTTTACGGGCCAGGGCCAGGGCATAGCGGCGCAAGCCTGCTGCCTGATATTTTCTGTTTAAAGACCCCGAAAGGATGTTCCGTATGAAATTTTATAATACTTTAACCCAGCAAAAAGAGGAATTTGTCCCCCTCTCGCCCGGCCAGGTACGCATGTACGCCTGCGGCGAGACAGTCTATAACTATATCCATATAGGGCACGCGCGGTCGATGGTAATATTTGACGCGTTGAGAAGGTATCTGGAGTATAGGGGCTACAGTGTAACCTACGCGCGTAATTTTACAGATATAGACGACAAAATCATAGCGCGCGCCAATGCCGAAGGAGTGCCCTTTGAGGAGGTGACGCGCCGGTATATAGCCGCCGAGCTGGAGGATATGGAAAAATTAGGCGTCCGCCCGCCGACTGTAGCGCCTCGGGCCACAGAGGAAATAGAGGGCATTATCGGCATAATAAACACATTGCTAAACAAGGGCTTTGCCTATGAAAACAACGGCGCGGTGTTTTTTGAGACACGGAAATTTTCCGGCTATGGTAAACTTTCCAAAAAAAATATAGATGACTTGGAAGCCGGCGCGCGGGTAGAAGTGGACGCGGACAAAAAGAACCCTATGGACTTTGTGCTCTGGAAGCCCGGCAGACCCGGCGAACCCAGCTGGGCTTCGCCCTGGGGGCACGGCCGCCCGGGCTGGCATATCGAATGTTCGGCTATGGCGAAGCGTTACCTGGGCGACACAATCGACATACATGCCGGAGGGACAGACCTTATCTTCCCGCATCACGAGAACGAAATAGCCCAAAGCGAATGTGCCAACGAGGCGCCTCTTGCCCGCTTCTGGCTGCATAACGGCCTTATATACGTGGATGGCCGCAAGATGTCAAAGTCCTTTGGCAATTTTTTCACAATACGTGACCTAGCGAAAAAGTTTCCCCACGAGGTTATCCGTTTCTTTATGATAAATTCCCATTACCGCAGCGCCATAAATTTCAGCGAGGAACTTATGACAGCGTCCGCCAGCGCGCTGGAGCGCATACGCGTGTGCGTAAACCGCCTGCGGTTTATAGCGGAGAAAGCGTCCCCGCCGGACGGTCCGGCCCCGCGGACGGTTTCTGACGCCGCGCGGCTTGACGTCTTCAAGCAAGCCTTTGAAAGCGCCTTGGATAACGATTTTAACACTGCCGACGCTGTGGCGGTTATTTTCGACTTTGTCAAATTCGCGAACGTTAATGTGGCTGATAATGCATCCCCTGTTTTCGCAAAAGCGATTTTGGGCAAGATACTGGACTTGTGCGATGTGCTGGGGATACTCACGCCCAGCGGAAGTCCCGCTTCCGAGGAAAGCCTGACCCCAGCCGAAGACCCGCAGCGGGCCTGGGTAGAGGAACAAATAGAGAAACGGCAGGCCGCCAGGGCCGCCAGGGACTTCAAGCTGGCCGACGCCATACGGGCGGAACTGGCGGAACGCGGTATCCTTCTGGAGGATACCGTTGGCGGCGCGCGCTGGAAGCGCTCGGGATTATGAACCCGGGAGCGTATTCGGGCCTGGTGCTGGCCTATATAGGCGACGCGGTTTTCGAGCTTATGGCCCGTACCATGGCCTTAAGCGAGGCGGACACACAGCCCGGCAAGCTTCACAAGCGGACAAAGGCCCTGGTGACAGCCCGCGCCCAATCGCGCATGTATCATAAACTGCTGCCGAGCCTGACGCCGGACGAGGCGGCGGCAATGCGCCGGGGCCGGAACGCGTGCAGCTATACGCCTAAAAGCGCCACGCCCACGGAATATCGGCACGCCACAGGGGTGGAAAGTCTGTTCGGGTACGTGTATTTATCCGGCGGGCACCAGCGCGCGCGGGAATTATTTGAAATATGCCTTCGCGAGGAGGATGACATATGAGGAATAACCCGGAACCGCCCGCCCACTCGGAAATGTCCGTGCTTGTTGGGCGTAATGCGGTTTTGGAAGCGCTTAACCACGGTAAGCCAATAGATAAAATCTTTTTCAAGACCGGTGAAATAGAGGGCACGCTGCGGGTGATTCTGGCAAAGGCAAAGGACGCCGGAATAGTGACGGTGCAGGCCGGCAAGAACAAACTGGACGAACTTGCCCAGGCGGGCCGGGGCGTCAGTCATCAGGGCGTGGTCGCCACCTGCCCCGCCCGGGAGTACGCGCAGGTGGAGGACCTTTTGCAGCTGGCGCAAGAGAAAGGCGAGCAGCCCTTTGTAATTGTCCTGGACGGCATAACGGACCCATACAATCTGGGGGCGATAATCCGCACGGCGGACGCCTGCGGCGCCCACGGCGTAATAATACCGAAACGCCGCGCCGCAGGACTTACCCCCATTGTCAGCAAGACCTCCGCCGGCGCGGCGGAACACGTGTTAGTGGCGCGGGCGGTCAACCTTGCGCGGGAACTGGATAACCTGCGTAAGCGGGGGTTGTGGACGGCGTGCGCCGACGCCTCGGGCCAGGATATATACTCGGCGGACCTGTCCGGGCCTATGGCGCTGGTTATAGGAAGCGAAGGCGGCGGCGTGGGGCGCCTGGTTATGGATAAATGCGACCTGCGTGTGCGCATACCAATGTATGGCGCGGTATCATCGTTAAACGCGTCTGTGGCTGCCGGCGTGTTAATGTACGAGGTACGGCGGAGGCGTTTACCCATGGCCGTCCCACCCTCCCGCCCGGCTTACCCGCCCTCCCGCCCGGAAGGTGATCCTTTTGTCCAAAAAGCGTAAATATCTGCTAATAGATGGATACAATATAATATATGGGTGGGACAAACTGAAACATATAGCGGATAAATCCCTTGAGGACGCACGGCTGGCCTTGGTGGAACAGATGTCAGAGTACAGGGCAATGACGAATCAGGAGATAATAATAGTATTTGATGCCCACAAAGTAAAGGGGAATGTAGGGGAAGTAGAGCAGCGCGGGGGTGTGCAGATAGTGTACACCCGCGAGGCGGAAACAGCGGACCACTATATCGAGCGCGCGGCCAGCGATTTAACAAAGCGGTACTCTGTGCGCGTGGCGACTTCGGACAACCTGGAGCAGGTGATAATATTATCACGGGGCGCGGACAGGGTATCGGCGCGGGACTTTGCGCGCGAAGTAGAGCAGGTCAAGCAGCAAATAGAGGAAATCCGCCTGGGCTTGAAGCCGGTTAAACGGAACATGTTAATGGACAATTTAGATTGCGAAACTGCCGCCATGCTTGAAAGAATGCGGCGAAACGAAGGGGATGGCAAATGAATAGTTATGACAGTAACGCCGCAAAAGGCCCGACGGACGAGGAGCTTATCGCGCGCATACATAACAGTGGCGCTGACGCTCGGCTCGCGGAGGAAGCAACAGACGACATACTGCGCAAGTACAAGCGGCTGGTAAAACAAAAGGCGCGGGCGTATTTTATAGCCGGCGCGGACCGTGAGGACATAGTGCAGGAAGGCATGATAGGGCTGTACAAGGCGATACGCGACTACAAGCCGGAGAAGGCGGCTTTTTTTTATTCTTTTGCGGAACTGTGCGTAACGCGGCAGATAATAACAGCGGTTAAAGCGTCCACGCGGCAGAAACACATGCCGCTCAATTTCTATCTTTCGCTTAACAAGCCCTATGCGGACGGGGAAAGCGAAAAGACCTATATGGACATGCTAAGCGAGACGTCGGTATCCAACCCGGAGGAAATGTATATAGGCCGCGAGGACCGGCAGTACATTGAGGACCACATGACCGAGACCCTCAGCGAAATGGAATGCCGGGTGCTATCCCTGTATCTTCAGGAAAAGAGTTATGCGGAAATCGCCCGTATCCTCGCCAAGGATGAAAAATCCGTGGACAACGCCCTGCAAAGGGTACGCCGCAAGGTCGAAAAAATTCTGGAGAAAAAAAACGCGTCCGCCCCGCGGCGTTTCGCTTCCAAAAGAAGAAAATAGCTTGCGGTTTGGCCGCCA